>JALZOO010000084.1 GCA_030913905.1 Acidobacteriota bacterium | reverse complement strand
CTGCTGCAGCGTGTTCGATTTCGGAGTTTATTTCACCACCGATGAGGATTGAGGCGCCGGTCAGGTAAAGCCAAAGCATCAGCACTATCACTGCTCCAAGCGTGCCGTAAGTTTTACTGTATGAGTCAAAGAAATGTAGGTAGAGACGGAACCCGAATGACACGAGCAGCCACAGCCCAACACCTACAACTGCGCCTGGTGTTACCCATGCCCATTTCTGTTCTCGTAGGTCCGGGGCAAAGTAATAGATCAGCGCAAAAGCGAGCAGCATGAAGGCCAACACGATGGGCCACTGCAAGATCTTCCACGAGATTCTGAATGTCTCGCCGAGACCGTAGTTCACCGCAAGCCAATCAGCCACTCTGCCGCCGGACAGTACCAGGATTAACGCCGAGATAATCAAAACCGACAGGGCGACGGTCAATGTCACTGCGGTCAGGCGTTGTTTCCACCAAGGCCGCGATTCCTTAACGTCGTAAGCGACGTTGAGTGCTTCCGTAATGGCGCCCATCCCGTTGGAAGCTGCCCAGAGCGCCGCGAGGATTCCGAAGGTAATCTTGCCGCCGCTGCTGGCGTTACTGACTTCCGTTATCGTCGTGTTGACCAACTGCGAAGCTGACGCAGGAAGCATCCGGTTAAGGTAGCCGAACAGGCTGTCGCGCAAACCGGAGTCGGATCCCATAACTACGCCGATGACCGACGTGAGAAAAAGCAGCAACGGGAAAAGAGCCAGCAGGAAGTAGTAAGCCAGTTGGGCAGCCCGACCGAAAACGTCATCTTTCTGGATTTCCTTCCAGACGCGCTTACCGAGTTGCTTCAACGTCAATCCGCCCAATTTCCAAAGCGACGCCATTATCGAGTTCCCTCACCCTTAGTTTTCATGATTCGCGTCGAGAATTCCAACAGGTCAGTACGCTACCGTGCATTGGGCCAACAATGGTTGATTAGAATGCGTACAGTTTTGCAGCGCAAATGAACGTGAACAGACCTCGCCACCTGCCGTCGAAAAGAAGTTTTATGCCTCGCGTGGCGGGCGAGCAACTTGTAGGCCAAGAATCCTCGGTTTAGACAAGCCTTACGCCGGGACAAAAACGAACTTTGCGGTCTTGCCTTGATTCTTAGCGCAAAGGCCGCAAAGGTCTCGCAAAGTGCCGCAAAGGATCGAAAAGGCAAACTGCAGCAGTACCTGGCGCTAAAATATTTGCAAAAGCGAGCGACGGGCTTAGAATCGTCCGCGAAAGGAATCATTCAAAAATATGAAGCCAACGATCAGAGCCCTGGTGTGCCTATTCGTGTTTTGTCTGCTGTCCGTCAACGCTCCTGGACAAACAAAGACCACGCCTGACGATAAGTTTGCACAACTTGACGACCTGCTGCCCACGCCTAACGAGCAGCGCACGGCTTCAGGCGCGCCGGGCCGTGGCTACTGGCAACAGCGCGCTGACTACGACATCAAGGTAGAGATTGACGATACGAAGCAGCGGCTCATGGCTTCGGAAACGATCACTTACCACAACAACTCGCCTGATCCGCTTTCTTACCTCTGGATACAACTCGATCAAAACAATCTTGCGAAGGATGCGGAAGGTTTCACCACACAAACAGCGCCGGATTTCGGCCGCATTCCCTTCTCGACAATCGATGCCCTGATCGCCCGCACCGAGTTTGAAGGCGGCGAGCACATCACTTCGGTGCGCGATGCGAAGGGCGCCCCGCTTCCCTACACCATTGTCCGTACGATGATGCGCATCGATTTGCCGCGACCATTGTTGCCCGGGCAATCCATAATCTTCAGCGTTGACTGGAACTACAACATCAACGATGCCCGACGCATTAACGCGCGCACAGGTTATGAATATTTTCCCGCCGACAAGAACTACATTTACGAAATCGCGCAATGGTTTCCGCGGATGGCTGCTTACTACGACGTTTACGGCTGGCAGCACAAACAGTTTCTGGGCTCGGGTGAGTTCACTCTTGAATTTGGCAACTATCGCGTTGCTATCACTGTACCTGACGACCACATCGTGGCGGCCACTGGTGTCTTACAGAATCCTCAGGCCACTTTGACTGCGGCGCAACGGCAGCGGCTCGATCAGGCGAAGACTACAAAGAAGAAGACGTTCGTGGTCACCCCCGACGAAGCAAAAGCTAACGAAACACACCAGCCCACGGGCAAGAAAACCTGGATTTTCGCGGCGGAAAATGTCCGCGACTTCGCCTTCGCCTCATCGCGCAAATTTATCTGGGACGCGCAGGGGCACAACGTCGAGGGCAATCAAGTGATGGCAATGTCCTTCTATCCGAAGGAAGGCGAGCCTCTGTGGTCCAAGTATTCAACTGCCTCAATCATCCACACGCTCAACGTATATTCCCGCTATACAGTTCCTTATCCATACCCCCTGGCTCAGTCGATCAACGGTCCGGTCGGCGGTATGGAGTATCCGATGATTTGCTTCAACGGTCCTCGGCCCCAACCCGACGGCACGTATTCCGAAGGCACCAAGCAAGCGCTGATTTCGGTCGTCATACACGAAGTTGGGCATAACTATTTTCCGATGATAATCAATACAGACGAACGTCAGTGGACGTGGATCGACGAAGGACTGAACTCGTTTGTGCAATACCTTGCCCAGCAAGAATGGCAGGAAGAGTTTCCATCCGGGCGTGCTGAGCCGAAGTTTATTACTGATTACATGATAAGCAAGGATCAGGTCCCCATCATGACTAACTCGGACAATGTTATTCAATTCGGCAACAACGCCTACGCCAAACCCGCGACGGCCATGAACGTTTTGCGTGAGAGCGTGCTGGGCCGGCCACTTTTTGATTTTGCGTTCAAGCAGTACGCCCGGCGTTGGGCATTTAAGCGACCGGCTCCGGCGGACTTGTTCCGCACAATGGAGGATGCTTCGGGTGTGGATCTCGATTGGTTCTGGCGTGGCTGGTTCTATACAACCGACTATGTTGATATCTCCATCGAGCGCGTGCGACTTTTCACTCTGGACACAATGAACCCCGACGTCGAGAAACAGCGTCTCTCGAAGGAACGGGCCGAACAACCACAAACGCTTTCACAACAGCGTAACAAAACGTTGCCGAAGCGCATCGATCAGGATCCCAGCTTGCGCGACTTCTATGATACCTACGATGAGTTGGTCGTGACTGCGCAGGAACGTGAAGCCTATCAGAAGTTTCTCGCGACATTGACGCCGCAGGAACGGAGGCTGTTGGAATCCGGCACGAACTTCTACGTCGTTGATCTGAAAAATATCGGCGGCCTGGTGATGCCGGTAATCCTGGAGATCGAATACACCGACGGTACCAAAGAAGAGTTACGCATTCCTGCGGAAATCTGGCGCTACAACAATACTGAAGTCTCGAAACTGATCATGACGCAGAAAGAAGTCCGGTCAATCATTCTCGATCCACATCTGGAGACGGCCGACGCCGATCTCTCAAACAATTCCTTCCCGCGCCGGCCGGAGCGAAATCGATTTCGCCTGCTCCGCCCAACGCCACCGTCGCCCAATCCGATGCAATTGGATCGGGAACGACATCTAATACCCTGAGTCAGACTAACGGAAAGCCCAAACAACAAACCGAGGATAACTACATGAAACGACACCTCCTGATTTCGCTCCTGATTTTCTCTGCCGCATCAATCGCGCAGGCACAGCAATCTGCCAACAGAGCCATCGAGACAAACACCAGGCTATTCATCGAGGCTTTCAATAAGGGCGACGCTGCCGCGGTAGCGAACATGTACACGATTGACGCGCGACTGCTACCGCCCAACAGTGCAATGGTCGAAGGCCGCGCCAACATCCAGAAGTTTTGGCAAGGCGCGATAACTGCTGGTCTGAAAATGGTAAGCCTCGAGCCGACGAAGATCGATACCCAAGGCAACATTGCTGTCGAAGTCGGACGCTATACAGCAACCGCGCCTGGAGCAGGCGGCGCGACCATCACCGACAAGGGCAAGTATGTCGTGGTTTGGAAACGGCAGGGTGGAACATGGAAGCTGGCCGTCGACATTTACAATAGTGATATGCCGCCCACTCCGTAACCAAAGGCAAACTCACCGGCAGATTCCGCCGTAGGCTTTTCGATACCCTCGATCCTGAGCTTGCTTCTGCGTCATATACTCGCCCTGTTTTGTACGGCCGTAGAGTTTCATCCCTTTGCAACGATAGAGGCCCGAGGGAGTATTAATCCATACAATTACACTCGGGTTGATGGGACAGCCGGGACATTGCGCCGCTTGGGGAGTCGCAAGGATGTAAGTGTAGGTAGACTGATCAGCGCCTGAGATCCAGGGATGAACATAAGAGCTTTGAGTCAGATGGACCAGATCGGTTTTACCATCGCCATTTAGATCGCCCGTGACCCACCAGCCTGAGTTGACGTTATAGCCAGGCGTCGGGCTGAATCGGGAAACAGCAAAGGTACCATCGCCTTTCGAAAGCCACGGGTGAACGTAATCGCTGGGAACGAGGTGAACCAGATCAGTTTTGCCGTCCGCGTCCAGATCCCCTGTCAGCCATCTACCCCAACCCGAGTGATATCCCGGGGCAGGCCTGAAAAACCCTACGGAGAATGTTCCATCGCCTTTCGAGATCCACGTATGGACGTAGTCGCCTCCGACTATGTGTATGAGGTCAGTGAAGCCGTCGCCGTTGAAATCTCCCGTGTGCCACGATTTGGGACTGCCGAAGTGATAACCAGGCCACGGCGCGTATTTGTCCAAAACCTTAAAGCTTCCATCGCCGTTTGACAGCCATATGTGAACGTAATCGTTGTTTACGAAGTGGACCAGGTCCGTTTTCCGATCACCATTGAAGTCGGCGGCCAAAAACTGGCCACTGTACACGGCATAACGTCCTCCGGGTGGATGAAATTCCCTTACATTGAAACTACCATCTCCATTCGATAGCCAGGAATTCATGTAGGTCCCGCGCAATAAATGAATTAAGTCCATGCGGCCATCGCCGTTGAGATCGCCGCTTAGCCATCTCCCGGACCTATTGTCATATGTGTTGCTATGTCGCCATGCGTTGAC
>JALZOO010000083.1 GCA_030913905.1 Acidobacteriota bacterium | reverse complement strand
CCAGGGGCTCGCGAATACCAAAATAGCAGAGGTAGAGCGTCTTCATTGGTCCAGTTGAAGGTGATCCATTGCCTGTCTAGGCGGATCCTCTGCCGACACTTGAGTTGGGATTCATGACATCATTGGTGGGCAGATTGTTTGAACCGAGCGTCATTAAGTGGCTCGCCAGCCTGGTGGGCAAAAGGTAACTCCACCCGGCAGAGTGCGAACGCAAAGTGCGACGCGCAAGGCGATAAAAATCTCCCCAATGACCGTATCTGAGATACGACTTCGCAAGAACCGCGCAATGCCATCCGTATAACCGGTCACGAACCAGATCTGAATCCTTCGGCCTTTCTTCATCGCGTTCGAAAACCTGGTCGATCACGGCGAGCGTGCATTCCTCCAGCATAGCAAGTCCATACTTATGTGCTCTGTGCGCGGGCGCGCGACAGCAAGTAAGGACCCGGGCCAGATAAACGCTTTCGAAACGGGAAGCCAGCCGTAACCACATGTCCCAGTCTTCTCCCGTGCGTAGATTGACGTTAAACGGCCCTACCGCGGCCAGGCAACGGCGTCTCACGAGCACGGTCCCGGTCGCGAGTTGGTTTCCCCAGAGGAGATCGGAAAACAGATCGCCACCTGAATTCCTGGCGCCAGAAATGGTTTCATGACCGTCGGGAAACCGCAGTAGAGCATCCGTATAACAGAAGTCTGCGCCGTCCTGTTGCTGGAGCGCATCGAACTGAGCCGAGAGCTTTCCCGGCAACCAATAGTCGTCTGCATCAAGAAAGGCGATCCACTCGCCCCGTGCCTCTGCTATACCAAGGTTGCGTGCGGCAGCTGGACCAGCGTTGGCCTGCTTGATACTTCTCAAATCACTTCCCCTCAGCTGCTCCAGAACCTCAACGGTATTGTCAGTCGAACCATCGTCAATCACGATGATTTCGAGATCTGAGTGTCCCTGCTCGCGAACGCTCTGAACGGCATGGCTGAGGTGTCGAGAGTTGTTGTATGCAGGAATAACAACGCTTACGGAAGGTGGCATCAACTAACCCTTACAACGCGACTCTGAATAAAAACTGTCATGGCAGTACAGTAGGACCACTCTATCGAATTCGACCCAGGCGTCTTCTAAGTATCCCCAAGCGCAGTCCGAGCCCTGTGATACATGCCCCTGCCACGTTGGTACGATGAACCTCCGCCGAGCAGGCAGTAGAGGAACTTGTGGACCATTTGGGGACGACTGATCGCTAGAGGATTTGACTGAAGCGCCTTAAATCCCATCTGCCGGGCCGCTTTTGGGTTGCCACCTTTTAGATAGTAGCCTCCGCTGGTGAAGTACATGTTAACCATGGCCCATTTCTCTAGAGACCGAATTTCATCCGGTAGATCCGGGAGCCCAAAAAACTTTCGATACATGTATTCAAGCTCAGGAGCAGCCTTGGCCGCTTGTGCAACTGTCTTTGATTCCTGATGCAGCCTGTACGTGGAAAGCAGCTCCGGAAAGTAAGCGATGCGGTTGCGTACGCCCGCCCTGAGCCAGAAATCCCAATCCATGAAGTAATAGTAAAAAGGATCCAGCGGGCCGGTGTTTTCAAGTACCGAACGTCGAATGAATGCTGAAGGCTGAGGGATTAGGTTCTCACACTTTACGATGAACTTCTTGTAGTCAAATCCATCCAATCTTTTGGACTGTTCAAGAGGCGTACCGTCCGCTTCAGTAAACAAAGTGTCACCAAATACTATGCCCACCTCCGGGTGCGAGTTCAGATAATCGACACCCTTGCTTACGGCACCAGGAAGAAAAGTGTCATCGGAGTTTAGCCAGGTGACAATTTCTCCTTTGCATCGCGCCCAACCCTTGTTGATGGTCGGGGTTTGTCCCATATTCGCCTGACTCTCCCAATCAATTCGCCCAGAGTACTCTGCAAGTATCTGAGCGGTTGAATCGGTCGAGCCGTCATCAATGACGATGTGCTCGATCGCAGCGTAATCCTGGCTCAGGACAGTTTCGATCGTCTCGCGCAAAAAGGCCGCCTGGTTGTAGGTCGGGGTCACGACCGAAACAAGCGGCTGGTTATTACTTTCATTTCCCATATTTGCTCACACTAAACGCCAGTAGTTCTTACTTGCCTACGCTCGCTGGGGTGCTGGCCCGCTCCGCAGTTGCGCTCACAATTTCCTTAATGATGGCCATCAGATCGTAACGATAACTCCAATCGGGATAGTCGTCCTGAAACCTGCGTACGTCGCTAATCCACCAGATATGATCTCCCGAGCGCGCCTCATCACTGAGACTGAAATTGAGTTTCCGGTCGCATAGCTCCTCCGTGTACTCAATTGCCTCCAGAACCGAGCAGTTGCTATGACGAGATCCCCCCATGTTGTATACCGCGCCGGGTTTGGGATCCTGTGCGAAACTCCAGAAAGCATTGACCAGGTCATAGGAATGAATATTGTCGCGGACCTGCTTCCCTTTGTACCCATAAATCGTATACGGCTTTCCAGTCATTACACACTTAATCAAGTAAGCTAGAAAACCGTGCAACTCGGCTCCCGCATGCGCCGGGCCGGTCAGGCAGCCGCCGCGAAAGGTCCCGGTTTTGAGCCCGAAGTAGCGACCATATTCTTGTGCCAGCAGATCTGCAGCGACCTTACTGGCGCCAAACAAACTATGCTTGGATTGATCTACCGTCATGTTCTCATCGATACCATGCTCAAAGTAGGGATGTGATTCTTCAATCTCCCAACGCGTCTCCTGCTCGACAAGCGGTAGATAGTTCGGAGTATCTCCATACACTTTGTTGGTCGACGTAAATATGAAGGCAGCGTCGGGACAATAGCGGCGAGTTGCCTCAAGCATGATCAGTGTGCCGGTAGCATTCACACTGAAATCAGTAAACGGCTCCCTGGCCGCCCAATCATGGCTAGGCTGAGCGGCGGTATGGACGACGCAGGAAATATCTTTTCCGTATTCGCTAAAGATCTTGAAGATGGCTTCCTGGTCTCGGATGTCGATTGGCAGGTGAACGAAGTTGTTGAGGGTCTTTCTGAGCTGCTCTGTATTCCAGGCCGTTGAAGCCTCCTCTCCAAAGAAGTACTTGCGCATATCGTTGTCAATGCCAACGATCTGCATACCTTTATCATCCAGAAACTTCGCTGCCTCGCTCCCGATTAGTCCGGACGAGCCAGTTATAACCGCTACAGACATTCAATTCCTCCGCGCCACGCTCAAAGCAATCCGAGATTCATCTCGTCACTTTTGGGATTTATCATCACCATCCAGGCAAAAATGCTTATGGCTATTCCCATCTTAAACCATGCGCGGCGGATTGGAGCAATCGGCGCCAACCAATCATGGGTTCCTCTTGCAGCCTAACCCAATTGAAGTTCTGTCAATGCTGAAAGGCCCCTCTGGCCGGGGCAGCTGGTTTCGCCGATGTTTGCCTAGTTTTACGGAAAACGCTATTGTCTGAAACCCCTGCTCGTACATTTTTCGGCACCCTGCATCGGTACCAAGCCGGACTCGTAGGACTCGGACAGACGACGACGCACGCCCTCTGGAAAATGGAACTGATAAAGCGCACGTTGCCAAAGATGTGGGGAGGGGTTCTCATCCGCACCACGCCCATCAAAGGCGAATTGGCGGAAATCAAACACTGATGCTGCTGCATATGAATTGACGAAAGAAAAGGAGCGTATTGTGTCTGAAATCCTTGTCGATGCCACAAAGGTCGAGCCTCGACTGGCGGCCAACGAAATACCGCCGGTTGAGGTAACAGTAGTCATGCCGTGCTTGAACGAGGCTGACACCTTGGCGATTTGTATCGAAAAGGCGCAGCGAGCGTTTCGTGACCACGGTATACGAGGAGAAGTTATAGCCGCAGATAATGGGAGCACGGACAGTTCGCGGGAAATTGCTGAGAAGATGGGAGCCCGTGTTGTTAACGTCGAAGCTAAGGGATACGGGAACGCGCTAATGGGAGGCATTGCTGCTGCCCGCAGCCGGTACGTAATAATGGGTGATGCGGACGACAGTTATGATTTCCTGGAGTTGCCAAAGTTTGTAGCAAAATTGCGCGAAGGCTATGAGTTAGTTCAAGGTTGTCGCTTGCCGAGAGGCGGAGGCCTTGTCGCTCCGGGCGCGATGCCATTTCTTCATCGTTGGTGGGGGAACCCTATGTTCTCCGTTATGGTGCGCTGGTGGTTCAAGGCGCCAATTCACGATGTGTATTGTGGTTTGCGCGGATTTACCAAAGAGTTGTATGACCGACTTGATCAGCGCTGCACAGGCATGGAATTCGCCACAGAGATGATTATCAAGTCGAGCTTGTACGGCGTGAAGATCGCTGAAGTTCCCATTACGCTTCACCCTGACGGTCGAAAGTCACATGCCCCTCATCTTAAGACCTTTAGAGATGGTTGGCGTACTCTTCGCTTCTTCTTGATGTACAGCCCGCGATGGCTATTTCTGGTCCCCGGCGCCTTACTTGTCTTTCTAGGCTTGGCGGGTTACGCGCTGGCACTGCCGGGCGTGAGTATCAGTCAGATCGTTTTCGACGCCCATACGTTACTATTCGCCAGCCTCGCCATTCTCTGTGGTTATCAAGCGCTTCTGTTTGCGATCTTCACCAAGACGTTTGCCATCAGCGAGGGCTTACTGCCCGAGGACCCCCGGATGAATAAATTCTTCGAGCTTGTGAATCTGGAAAGAGGGCTGTTAATCGGCGCAGGTTCATTGCTGATCGGACTGGTGCTTCTCGTGCTGGCAGTAAATCAGTGGCGGATAAATAACTTTGGACCGCTGGATTATAGTCACACGATGCGTTGGGTTATTCCGGGCGCAACGCTCACAGCCCTGGGCTTTCAGACAATTCTCTCAGGCTTTTTCGTAAGCATCCTGGGGATGCGCCGCCGATGACGAACTATCACACTCACCAGGGATCCGATTTTGATTCTTATGCTGCCGAGTACGACGAGGCGCTGGCAAAAGGCATATCGGTGTCCGGAGAAGACCGTGATTTCTTTGCTAGAGGCCGGATCGAGTGGCTCGCCAATTGTTTACGCACGATGGGCGAGCAACCTACCGCTGTCATGGACTTCGGGTGCGGGACTGGATCGTCGCTGCCCTTTTTTGTCGAGCTCGTCAAAATTGGAAGCTTCCTGGGGATTGATACCTCTGCGAAATCATTAGAAGAAGCAAGGCGGCGGTACGTACACGACTCAGCTCACTTTGCACTCATAAGTGAACATGAACCGGACGGCAATTTCGACCTGGCTTTTTGCAATGGAGTGTTTCATCACATTCCTGTTGCTGAACGCGGAACAGCAGTTGGACAGATTTATCGCTCACTTCGACCTGGAGGTCTATTCGCCTTTTGGGAGAACAACCCCTGGAATCCAGGGACACGCTATGTGATGAGTCGCATTCCTTTTGATCGTGACGCCATCATGGTCAGGCCAGCCCAAGCGCGAATGTTACTCAGCACGGGGGGGTTCGAAATTGTAAGTACCGACTTCCTCTTCGTCTTCCCGAGAGTATTGCGTTGGCTACGCAGGATGGAACCCTTTGTCTCACACTTGCCTTTCGGAGCGCAGTATCAAATTCTGTGTCGCAAACCGGGCTGAGAGGTTCAGCAGCAAGTCGCAAGCGTGTATTGTCGCGCAGGGACGAACTTCTAGTTCTCAATGACTGAGAAGGAAAAGAAGCTAACGCAATCTGAACACGAGTCTAAGCGAATCAGGCTCATGGCCGGAGCGTTATTTCTCATTGGCGCCTTAACGCGACTGGCATTCCTTGCCTGGCGCGGCCCTACTATCGCCCCGGACTCGAACGTGTATCTTGGACTGGCAAGGAACCTGCTTCAACACGCAACGTTCAGTCAGGATGCGGTCGCTCCTCTCTCCCCCTCAGTTCGTTGGGCGCCTCTGTACCCAGCTTTTATCGCGGCATTGAGCTGGACCGGCAATCCTTCTCCGCTGGCGATTGCAACGACTCAGTCAGTCTTAGGGGCAGTGACAGTCGTGATGTTGCTGTTCCTCGCACGCACAGTCTTACCCTTGAAGTGGGCACTTGCAGTCGGGCTGGTCTATGCACTTCATCCTGGACCAATCTATTCAGCATCGACAATTCTCACCGAAACACTGTTTACCGCTTTACTGGTTGGCTCAGTACTGTCGTTGTCTTTTGGTTTAAAGCGAAACAGCCTGTGGCTGACTGCATTAAGTGGAATTCTGATGGGGCTTGCCATCCTTAGCCGTCCGATCGCGCTACCGTTGCCTCTTATCTTGTTCGCGGTGATATTGCCAATGCGCAGTTTACGCCGTCGAGTTCTGCACGGACTGCTGTTTTCGGGAATGGCACTGCTTCTCCTGATACCCTGGTCCATACGCTCCAGTTACATCGCGGGTAAATTCGTATTGGTCCAGGATTCCAGTGTTGTTGGGCAGCTGTTTTATACGGCTACACGGTGGGATTGGGATCAAAAGGATCAATCCACGCTTTGGCCCAAGCTGGAGGAAGAGAGTCGAAAACTGGCCGCCGCGGAAGCCGAACGTTCAGTCAAAGCAAACGAGTCGCACGAAACGATACACGTCGACCAGGTGCTCTTCAGAGACGGTATACGAAATGTGCTTGCGAATCCCGGACAATACGTTGTCTCGCGAGCCCGTCAATTCCCGTACCTTTTTATCACTAGTTATGATTCGTTTACCGGAATAGAAAACACTTGGGGAACTCTATGGGCTCGGCGGGACTTGCTACGTCTAAGTGTAAAATTTGTTATGTTAGTTTTGTTTTCCCTTGTCCCGTTTCTGTTGGCACTCCTTGGGCTAATCACAATAAGAGAACACCTGACGAGCGCGCTTTGCGCAGCTGTGTGGTTGTTTGTACTCGTGTTCCACATTCCTCTTTGGGTGGAGCCGCGATACTGGTTACACGCCATTCCTTTTTTGCTCATTAGCGCTGCGTTAGGCGCCGAAGTGTTGTGGCGTGTTGTCCAGAAGCGAAGAAGCGGTATCGTCGCATAGAAGACGATGCTGGGTTTTAAAAACACGACCGCCCTCGGACTTAGACGTCGTCCTTCTTGACCAATGTAACCAGAATGTGGTCACGCGCAGTTGTCCACCAGGCGCCATTCCATTTGCCGATGCGCCCAAGGACCGGCAGCCTGGGGAGAATGGCGCCGAAACCTGAATTCGCAAGCCGCTGATAAGTGACGTAAGCAACATTTTTGAGAGTTTCATCAAGCCTCCGCGCCAAAGCGGCTGGTTCATAGCGGAGCCTGGTAATGCTGCTAACGCGGCAATTCATTTTGGGGGCGGCCCAACGGAACCACGCAGGTTGAAAGAAAGCCACATGTTCCGGCATCGCACTATACCAATAATGAATTCCAGCAAATCGCCACGACAATGCGGCAGTGTTTCCGGTAAAGATCACAAGCAGGCCACCGGGCCTCAGCATACTCGTTAGCTTCTGCAGGGCTTCCAGCGGACGGGGCAAGTGTTCGATCACGTCCACCAGAGTAATAGCGCCAAACCGTTGATCGGATAGCGCCAACCCCTCAACACTGGAACCAATAACTTCAATGCCTCTCGCCTCAGCCACACGTCGCGCATCACTAGAAGGCTCAACTCCAAAACGCTCCCAGCCTTCGCCAAGGTAGTTC
>JALZOO010000069.1 GCA_030913905.1 Acidobacteriota bacterium | reverse complement strand
CTTGAGAACTTGGAAAGAGGGCGTAGCGGATCAGATTTTGAATTTGCCGGAAGGTCACAGGCCTTCCGCACATCGGGAGGCTGAGCCTCAAGGCATGTTATGAGTAGTTCAACTGTAGACATCGTGCCGGCGAACAAGAAGCAACCATTGCCGTGGTCGCACTGGTGGCGGCAGGTCCGCGCCATCTTCCGGCTGGAAATTGAGAAGAACTTTTTGGGCCGGCGCTCAATTTTGCTTTACTTACTTGCGCTTCTGCCGATAGTTCCGCTTGCGTTGCTTGCTCCATTCACGCCGCCAGGCCGCGAGTGGCAAGACTTCACGCAGTACAACATGATTTTCGCGGTCTACTACGGGGGACTAATCCTGCGCACTATCGTCTTTTTTGGTTGTGCCTGGATATTCATGAACCTCTTCCGCGGTGACATCATCGATCGAAGCTTGCACTTCTACTTCCTGAGTCCGGTGCGTCGCGAAGTGCTGGTCATCGGCAAATACCTTTCAGGCCTGGTTACCTCGATCATCCTGTTTACGGGGACAACTGTCATCGCGATGCTGTTGCTCTACGTCCCCCATTTCCCTTCGGAGAGTTCGCGCTTCTTTCTTGAGGGCGCGGGGCTGGGCCAGATTCTCACCTACGCCGGCATCACAATTCTCGCCTGCATAGGCTATGGCGCATTCTTTCTGGTGGTGGGATTGTTTTTCCGGAATCCAATCATTCCGGCGATCGTGCTCTATGGGTGGGAATGGCTCAATTTCCTTTTGCCGCCGGTGCTGAAGAAGATCAGCGTCATCCACTATCTCAACTCACTGACGCCTGTGCCTGTTTCGGAAGGACCGTTCGCGGTGGTGGCAGAACCAACGCCTGCCTGGATCGCGATACCCAGTCTGGTTCTAGTTACCGCGCTCGTTTTATTCATTGCCAGCCGCCGGATTCGTCGCATGGAAATTCGCTACGACAGCGAATAGAGAGCCGGATGTGGGCGAGCTACCGCGTTCGAAGCTGGGGCTGCCAGCTCACAAAGGGATTGTCCTTTAACCAGAAGCGCCACGGCTTATCCTTCCACTCTTCGGCGTAATCAATTCCAATCCGCGGTCCGGACATGATTTGTGATCGAGAGACTCGCTCGCCTTCCTCAAGCCAAACCTTGTTGCCCAGCAGATCGGCGCCATCAAGTCCCCGGTCGATTCCAAGTGCGATGCAAAGCTTTCCCGGCCCATTGGTGAGATTGTGATCCGGTTGTCGATGGCGACGCTTGCGCATCAACTCAATTCCCTCAACTGGCTGAAGTGCTCGAATCAACACGGCATGAGGCGCGTCAATCATATTGGTAACGACATTGAATTGGTTATACATGCCGTAGATGAAAAAGACATAGGCAGTACCGCCGATTCCATACATCGTTTCGGTACGAGGTGTGCGGCGGCCGCCATATGAGTGTGCCGCCCGGTCGTGTGGGCCACGGTAAGCTTCCGCCTCCACAATTATTCCAGAGACTCGTTTGCCGCGTGCGGGCACAACGAGTAATTTGCCGAGTAGATCACGGGCCACCGTGAGGACATTTGGGCGTGTGTAGAACTCGCGAGGGAGTTTCATAAGAGGTACTGTTTCCGTCAGTGCCACAACTCCCAAAGCATAACGAACGTTATGATGAATCCAATCGCTACAATTGCTCGTCTGATTGAGGTTTGCCCGATCCGGACCGCCATCTTGGCGCCGCAGTAACCGCCCATCAACGCCGCCCCGGCCATTACAAGCGCAATTGGCCAGACTACCAATCCAGCCAATGCAAAGCTGACAACTGCAATGAAGTTGATGCAGATCCCCAGGAAGTTCTTAATCCCATTCGCACGATTAATGTCGTGCAACCCGAGCAGTCCCATGGCCGCCAGCATCAGGATGCCATTGCCGGCCCCAAAATAACCGCCGTACATCGACGAAAAGAATTGAAACACGATCGCGCCCAACCACCACGACACTTTCGGCTCGGATACAACCGGCTGCAAACGCAACCGTCGTGTGATTGAGCCCTGGGCCATGAAGAGGATTGTCGCGAACAAAATCAGGAACGGGACCAGCCGGGCAAAGACCGGCGACGGTGTCCAGATTAGAAGCCAGGCGCCAATCGCGCCGCCAATCACACTGGTGAGACCAAGGCGCAAAAGGATCGCGGAGCTGTTTTCGAGTTCGCGTCTATAGCCGAAAAGGCCGCCAAACAATCCGGGCCAGAGCGCAACTGTGCTCGTAGCGTTGGCAACTTTAGGATCGAGTCCCAGCCAAATGAGAACTGGAAACGTAACCAGGGTGCCGCCGCCCGCAATGGAATTAATAACGCCCGCCACGAAAGCAGCGGCTATCATCAGCACCATGTTCGGGAGAGACATAAGGTAATACTTGCCGCAGCGCCAGACTGACTACCTATCGACCCGCAGATCAAGCGCGTAGGGGCACGACATGCCGTGCCCCTACTTTCGATAACTAGTTATTAAAATGCCGCGCGCGCAGGCATTCTACTGTGCCCGGTTCTTTATCGCGCCGCGTGTGTTCAGAAATGCGAGGCACAGTTGCAAGAAAATAAGCGCGTACGCGTGGTCGTGCCAGCCCCAAACTATCCACAACACATTACTCAATAGAAACAACCAGAAAGCCCAGTTCCTTTTGAACTTTCTTTGCGAAGCAATCAGCCACGCGGCCACCACCGTTACCACCATGGCCGGCCATTGAATGACATCGATCCAATTCATCTCGATGTGGTTGCTGCCGGTCTATTGCACCGAGTCCGCCAAGTTAGATTTGTACTTGGTATTCGTCTCGCGATCGTTTATCTCGATATAGACCCAGCTTGGTGGAATCTCATCACGTTCGAGAGCGAACCAGATCTTGTTTAAGTCGCTAGCTTTACCCAAGGCACAAAAGCCATAAAGCCTCTTGCCTCTGGAATCAAGAACGTCGACCCAGCTCCGTGACGAATTAGTATTGGTCCCGCACGGTGGCAGAGCAGGTGCGGCTGTGAAAAGTGTATTCGGGTAGGCATCAAAATTGTCCACAGCGTACGTGTAGCGGGTCCACTGCTTTCCGTTCGCTTCGTACGGCTCGGCGCCCATGAAATAAAGAACCGGATTGGGGAGAGGCCTTTGCGCATTAGACTCTAAGGCCGTAGAGGACAATATGAATAAGAAAGCCGCTAAGACAAGGGTGGTCTTTTTTGAACTGCTCATTGGGGAACGTCCTTTCGAACTGGGGATAAAGATACAGGCAGTTTCTTATCCAACTGCAACCTGAAAGTCAATTGTTAGTTTGTTTTGACTGAACCCACACAGCCCGCGGTCGAGACATCACTAACAGGGAGGTGGATAGTCAGATTGTCTGTATTAGATGTGTCGTTGTTATCTAACGACCCGTGAAGAGCGTCGTGTTATCAACGAAGCACAGCCCGTTGCCCCAGGGATCATTAACGTAAAATGAACGTTCGCCCCACGGTCTGACCACGATGTCGCCTGATGCAGCGCCGTGTACATCCTCTTTGGCAAGACAGCCAAGCGCGCTGGCGCGTGCGTGGATCTCGTCGAGATTGTCGACGGCGAAGTAGATGTAGTCCGGGAGTGGCTTCGCGGACTCGCCATCAACGGATGGATCGACCAGGGCGATAATGACGGGGCCGCAATCGATATAGTGACGAGAGGCATACGGTATCCGTCGTCCTCTGTCACCAAGCAACTGGCCATAAAACTCTTCGGCCTGATCGAGATCCGAGACTTGTAGGATAATTCGAAAAAGCGCAGGGGCTTCTGCCATCTTGGTTACCTCGATTTATGCAAATAGCTTCACTGACCGGATTCCAGGCTTTACCACTTAACCTTTCGACCTTTCACTAAGGGTGCGTCGGAATTGTTATGTTAATCGGCTCGCTAGTCAATTTTGTTGAGAGGAATCGTAGCGGTATCAGAACCGGGAGGTTAGCGACCGGATTTTTCCTTGTCCACAAGGCGCGCGAGCGAAAGAAGGCGCGCGAGCGAAAGCAGCCAACCTCTAGAGCCTGGTGTTAGATGCGACCCGGTCGCTGTCGCTCCGGTTCTGATACCGAGCGACGTGAAGCACCTTGCTCCTAACGCCCCGCAGTCGCTACGCTAAGATACGCTGAGATTTTTGTCCAGAAAGAGGTTGTTGCGTAGGAAAAGCGCGTGGAGGATTCGCATAGATGACCGCTAAAAGACTATGGGCGCCGACCTCCCCCAAGACCGGCGCCCTTGCCTTTATCTCAGTTCTCCCATGGAGAATTAACGATGGCAGATGTTAGACCACCTCATTTTCGCGATGGTTGCAGTAATCTTGCAAAGCCTTCACAAGGCCGTAACAAAATCTTGGCGAAGCTTTCACCCAATTGGCCCGTCGTGTAGTGTTACGACGTCTTTCAAAACCCGAATAGAGTCCCTAAGGAAAGTGTGATGTTGGAAATTTAACGCTATTCCAGCGAAGAGAAACCTGTTCATGCCTCAGACACCGAAACCCCGAACTGGGCCGTACGGCTCCTGGAAGTCGCCCATAACGTCCGACTTAATCGTGAGCGGCTCGGTGGGGTTGACACAGTCACTAATCGATGGCGAGGACGTTTATTGGATAGAGATGCGGCCCACTGAAGGTGGACGAAACGTGATCGTCAGGCGGAACGGCAGCGGCGCCACTACCGATGTGAATCCGCCGCCATTTAATGCTCGAACTCGTGTTCATGAATATGGCGGTGGTGATTACAGCGCCCGTGACGGTGATGTTTACTTTTCAAACTTCGCCGATCAGCGACTTTATGTGCGGCATAAAGGAGCGGCTGGACCACAACCAATCACGCCCGCCGCTGACATGCGCTATGCAGACTTCCTGATTGATAGCAGCCGCAGGCGCCTCATTTGTGTCCGCGAGGACCATACCGTAGTTGGTCAGGAAGCAGTGAACACTCTGGTGTCGCTAAGCCTCGACGCCAATGACAACTGCGGAGAAGTCCTGGTGTCTGGGAACGATTTCTATTCGTCGCCGCAATTAAGCCCGGATGGTTCGCGTCTCGCATGGTTAACCTGGAACCATCCAAACATGCCCTGGGACGGCTGCGAGCTCTGGACAGGGACATTCGGCGATGATGGTTTGCTCGAAACGAAGGAGCGCGTGGCCGGAGGAGTAGCTGAATCGATATTCCAACCCGAGTGGTCACCTGACGGCGAGTTGTATTTTGTTTCCGATCGAAGTGGCTGGTGGAATCTTTACCGACTAAAGGATTCAGTTGTCGAACTTGTGTGCGAGAAGCAGGCCGAGTTTGGGATGCCGCAATGGGGCTTTGGCATGTCGACTTATGCGTTCGAATCTGCCACCAGAATTGTCTGTGCCTACATCGAGACGGGCATTTCGCGGCTCGCGTTGATTGATACCCAGGTCAAACAACTCGAGCCGATAGATTCTCCTTACACTGATTTGAGGTACGTGCGGGCCACTGGCGGTAAAGCCGTAATGCGTGCGGCATCGCCAACTGAAGCACCGTCAATTGTTGAGCTCGATCTTGTAACGCGAAAATTTTCGGTGTTGCGTAGATCTCATAATCTCGAGATCGATGCCGGATATTTTTCAGTTCCCGTTTCGGTCGAATTTCCGACGACAGATGGACAAACGGCTCACGCGTTTTTCTATTCACCAGCAAACCGTGACTTCGTTGGGCTGGAAGATGAGCGTCCTCCGCTACTCGTTCAGAGTCACGGAGGTCCTACGGCCGCGGCTACAACCTCGTCCAGTCTGTCCATTCAATATTGGACCAGCCGTGGCATTGCTGTGCTTGACGTGAACTATGGCGGCAGCACCGGCTTTGGGCGCGCTTACCGCGAACGATTAAAAGGGAAGTGGGGCATCGTTGATGTTGACGATTGCGCTAATGGCGCGCGGTATCTGGTGGAACAGGACAAAGTGGATAGGGATCGTTTGATGATTACGGGAGGAAGCGCAGGGGGGTACACGACGCTGTGCGCGCTTACCTTCCGCGACACATTCAACGCCGGTGCAAGTCACTACGGCGTCAGCGATGCCGAAGCTCTGGCAAAAGAAACTCACAAGTTTGAGTCGCGCTACCTGGATGGACTAATCGGCCCATATCCTGAAAAGCGCGATGTCTATCGCGAACGTTCACCAATCAACTTCACGGCCCGGCTTTCATGTCCGGTTATTTTCTTTCAGGGACTCGAAGACAAAGTGGTTCCACCCAATCAGGCGGAGATGATGGTAGAGGCTTTGCGGGCGAAAGGCATCCCAGTGGCTTATCTTCCTTTTGAAGGCGAGCAACACGGATTTCGACAGGCGAAGAACATCAAACGTGCCTTGGATGGGGAACTTTATTTCTATTCGCGGGTGTTTGGTTTTCAACTCGCGGAGCCGGTCGAGCCAGTGGAGATTGAGAATATGTGAGAATAGAAGACAGGAGACAGAAGACAGGAGACAGGAGGAAAAAAACCGCCGCTCTCAAACCGCCGCATTCTGACTTCTGTCTCCTGTCTCCTGTCTTCTGCTTTACTCAACTGGCCTATCCGAGAGGGTAGCCGTCCCGCCGCCATGATCGCCGGCCCGCAGCACTCCACTCTCATCCACGAAGAAAGATCTTCGTCCGGTCTTGCCGTATTCCAAAGGGACAGCGGTAACTTCAAACTTGTTTGCCAACACAGTTAACTCAATTTTGTAACCGTACTTGTCCACCAGGTCTTTGCTGATCAGTTCCTCGGAAACAAGTTCATCAATCGAGCCGTAACGGCCATCCCCTTTGCCCGCCCGAAACGAGGCTTCTCCGCTGGCAATAGTTCGCAGCAGACTTTGAGCAATCGATTCATTGGTGATGATGGGAGACTCGCTCGATTGCGCTGACATTCCGGCAATCATTAACATTAGCAGGCCCTTTGGCATGTGGAGTTCGTGCAGGGGTCCCGAACCTTCGTTTGTGAGCGAGTAAGTCAGGGACTCAATGGCCGGACTCATGCCACCAAGCATCTCTCTAAGCTCCTCGTTAATCGCATTTGGCGTGTCTTTACCTAACGGGTAATGAAGATCAATAAAGCTCGGAGCTACATACACCTGGCCCTGCACCTGCTGGGCCTGCCAGCGAGTTGAGTTTCTAAAATGGCTATCGGATGAAAGGGTTTGGTGGTTCAAATAGGAATCCACCACGTGGCGTATTACTGCCGGATCCGTTGAAACGATCATAAAGTCGCCGATGAAGCCATAAGACAGCACATTGGCGAAAGAAACAATCTCCGTGTCGTCGCGCTTTTCGGTTTGCGCAAGAAGACTGGCGCCTTTGAAAGCGAAGCCTTCGATGATTTTTGGGATTACTCGCTTAACCGCCTCCCTGTCTTTGATTGATATTGCGATGACCGGATTGAAGCTTAGTTCAGCAACAAGCTTTACCTCATTGTTGCCATCAGCGGGCTGCTCCGAGCTTGTTTCAGGTTGATTGGTCTTAGTGCCTTTCTTTGGGAGCGCCAGCGCTATCTCGTTGCCGAGCAGCGGTAGGAGGTCGTCCTTTATTTTCAGGCCCAGCTTCTTTTCGTATTCAGCGAACGGCGATGTTGGCGGTTTATCCGCTACCGTCTGTCTGCTGTACTTTCTCGACAACTCCTCGGCGCCGCTGATTGCTTTCAACATCCCTTCATAGATTTGCGGATAATCAAGCGAGAGCGTGACGAACAGGTCGACGTCCGCGGGCATGATAGCCGGAGACGCCGGGGTCAACGCCGGCCCGGAAATGAACTGGGGCACAAACGGTATTGCATTCGACTTGTTGTCGGGACCATTCAATACCAGTGCGCGCACAGCGTAACCGTCGTCCTCGAAAGCAACCGCCGCGCCCACTGCCTCGGGCCATTTCGGCGCCCCGCCAAAAAGCGCGCCATACAAAGAGATCATCCCCCAGTCGCCGACGTTTGATTGTGGACCACTCGACAGTGTTGCAGTGACCGCTCCCTGGTTCGCTTCCACGCTTACCGTGGGCTCCGGAGTTCCAGCTGTTTCCGGTGTCACGTTTACGACAGCCAACTCGTCAGGTGGTCGCGGCGGCATTCCCGCTATCGAGTCCTCGTCGCCGGAAGTTACATCCGGTTTCGGAGGGTTGGCCGCTTCCTTTTCCCGTCGCTTTTCTTCCTCCTCTTCCCATTTTCGTGTTTGCTCGCGCTGTTCCTTTTCAATCGATTTGACGTCGACGTATAGAAAGATTGCTTCCGAAGCAAACCGATTTCGCGCCAGCGCGAAGTTAGGATCTTCAGCAAGCAAACGACTGCGACGCGGTTTCAACGTCCGGAACGAAATCGGTTTGTCACTAAGCAAGACCAGAGATCCGGTCTGCTTGATCTGATACGCGGGAGCGGGTGGCGTGACCTCGACTGGCGTCGCTGTTGGAGTTGACGGCACTGACGCTACAGGATCGGGAGAAGCGGCGGGTGAGGGAGTAGGTGTTGCCGTCAACGTTGGCACAAACCGTCGCAATTCCGATTCAAACTTCCGGGCTTCGTCAGGAGTAGGAAACTCGACGGCCATTAGCAGTTGCGGAAACGCCGGCTTGACCGGCCAGCTTGCGACAAACATTCGGGAGCTAGCCAGTGCTTCGCCATGAGAATTAATCCACTTGATTATTGTCTTAAATTCTTTTGGAGCGCCGACGATCTTGATCAGCGGTTGCAGGAGGTCGTTGACGGCTGGTGAACGAGCTACCTGGCCCACGTTTCGAATCTCGCCATAGATTCGGTAAGTCTCTTCAGCGAGTAGAGTGTCGAAAGTTGGAGCCACCTCGGGCACTGGTACCGGCACTGGCTTCTTCGGAGCCGCGGGGCGCCTCTGCGCCAAAATGGGTGACGCCAGCAGGATGAGCGCAACGGCTACACTGATGATGCGTGAGCTTGTTTTAACTTTTTGCATTCGACCACCAGATTAGTGGATCGGGAGAACCGAGTTTCAGGCGGGAGACTGTGGGCATCGTGTGCCAGTTTTCGTTGAAAATCAAGACTGCTTAGCGTCGATAGTGTCCTAAATTTAGTTTTCTCTGTTTCTCTGTGGTGACGGTTTCGCTGACATAAATTCACCACAGAGACACGGTGAACACAGAGTACGCACAGAGATTTCAAAGCTGACATCACACCAGAGTGAAAACTTAGTCATCCAGCAACTCGCCGCCACACCATCGCTTCGCCTTCACTGCCGATCAATCGTTTGACCTCGCTGTAGGCTGCCGCATATGCCGCCCGCATGTCGTCGGCTGAGTTTGCATTAACGAGCTTGCGCTCAATCTCTGCTGTCGTCATTCTCGCGCGGGGTTCGTATCGAGAAACCAATCGGCCCTCGCCGGCAAAGTGAATTGCCAGGCCTTCAGCAAGCCAACGCGGCGTTCGGCCCCGGCCAATAGCATCCACCAGCGTGTGTACGAGCTCGTGGCGCAGAGTTGTTTCGAGAACTCGGCGGCGCCTGAGTGTGGCCAATGGCTGCAACTCAATTCGGTTGCCCTTAGTTGCTGCTGCGGCCCACGCGGGCTGACCGGTGCGCCCCACAAAATCGCCGGTTGTTTCATTGATAAAGATTTCGAGCGAGGGCATGCGAGCTGTCACGCCGGAAGATGCGACCCGCGATGTCAGGGATTCGCGTGTCGACTGAAGAAACGTTAACAGGGTGGCAGCTTCACGCTGGTCGACGGAGTCAGGATAGTTTATGCGGAAATCTTCGCTGGTCAGGATTTGACGATTTCGACTGACCGCGCCGCGCGGGTGAAGAACCAAAGGCACTTCTGAACTCCAGATAAGGTCCGCTGAACTTCGCACCTCGTCGTCACTGGCGATGCGGGTGCCGGGAAAATACTTCGCCAGTATTTGCCGGTAGCTTGCGCCGCGCACCGCCATCACGTGAGCGCCCGCCTGGCACAGACCGAGACCATGGCCGAATCCGCTGCCGCGAAAAACGAAATCCGAACCCGCACGGGAAACTTCAAAACGCGAACTCTTTAACAGGTGCCATCCAAGAGCGCGACCAACAATAATCTTGAATTCCCATCCTTTGATTGTTACTAGACGGTCGCCTTTGATGGCAATCAACTCGGCCCTGCCCGTCTCATCGCGCCGGAAGATGCTGACGTCTTGAACCTTTCCGCCGACATTCGTGCGGGGATCGCTTTGCAATGCTTTGAGCAATTGCGCGTGTGTGATGACGTCCGACCAATCATGATGTGGTTCGGTCGCGCAGTAATCGTCCCGCACCCCGCGCAGGTAAATCGGTGCGCTGCCTCCCCATAGTTTGCTTACGTTTGCCGTAGCGCCACCGCACGACGCACTGAAATAGGCATCGACAATTTGATTAGCGTCATCACGCAAGACTTCGCCTCTCGTAGCGCTGACTGCGTCGACAACAGCTGAAGCAACAGGAGCGCTCGATTGAGTTTCAACTGCGCGGAATCGTTGGCAGTGGGTGGTTGAGCAGAAGTCGTAACCGTCCTTGGCATGACGACCAGTGTTCTTGAGTGCATATGTACGGCTGGCTATCGCCAGAGCTTTCAGCGCTTCCGGTTCGCTTTCTGTGCTCCCCTCTGCCGCTACCACACCGCGTACGTATTCCTCCAGCGCCAACGAACTCGTAGTGTTTTCGCGAACCAGGTGAACCCGGACGACGGATGTCGAACTGTAAGGACGCGGCGGCGCGGCGATGATTGAGCTGTTTCCGATGTTCTCTTGAGAACCCGAAGCGGGTTGACCCCTGTTCTCCAGCAGTCGCGCGTATTCCTGAAAGATTGGCCGCGCCACTTGCGCCGCTTCCGATCCGTGAGCCTTCCAAAGAAAGACGAGCACCGCCAACTTCACGCTGGCCGGCGAAACTTCGGGTGCCGCTTCCTCTGAGTCAGAAGCAAATCCGACGAACCACCCTTGTGTGCGAAAGCCGTTAATCTGCGTCGCTGTTCCAGTCTTGCCAAAGACGTAGATTGGCAGCGAATAGAGACGAGCAGTTTCCGCAGTTCCATAGCGAACTGCGCCGCGCATTCCTTTGACGATAAGGTTGCGCTGTTCAGCATTGATTGAAATGTTAGCGTGCAGTTGAGGCTGGAAACCACTGGCCGCAGCCATGCGCGGCACTAACTGATGACCGCCGTTAACAAGCGTTGTGTAGGCGTTGAGCAGTTGAATGGGTGTGGCTAGTAGAGAATCGGTTTCACCTATTGCATTCTCCGGCCGCCAAGCGCTGCGCGAGAGTTTGCCGTCGCCCTCTGTTGCATTCACGCCGGTCTTTCGACCAAACCCAAACTCATTGAGCGTGGAAACAAAGCTCGCTTGGTTTAGCCGCTCACCGACTTTTCCAAAATAGTAGTTGCATGAATAGGCTATGGCTTCGGTCGGATTAAGCGGCGCTAGATCGCGCGGGTGAGAACAGACGGTGTGGAACTCCGCATCGGCGTATTCTTCACGGCAAACGGTGCGCGACTCATCGGTGATGACACCTGACTTCAGCGCAGCCAGGGCAGTAAAAGGTTTGATAGTCGATCCCGGCGGAAGGCCCTGCTCGAATCCGAGATCAGGATTTACTACGGCGCGAATGCGGCCGGTCTGCGCATCCATAACGATGATCGTTCCGCGTTGATCGCCGAGTGCAGCAATCGCAGTCTGTTGCAGTTTTCGATCAAGGTCATCTTCAGCAAGTGTCGTTGTTGACGAAGAGAAATTTGAGTTGCGCGCAGCGCCCAACACAACCAACACCCCGAGCGTGATCAGGCTGAGCACCAGCCAACGCGCCGACCGGATCGAGTCGCGTTCTGTTGAAACGTCGCTGCCCGACAACGATCTAGCGAACATTAAGTAGCCTCGGTTGCAGAACCGGTAACTGTGTTAGTCGATGAGAGAGCAAGAGCCTTTACCGTAATCACCCAGCCAAAGAGTGTTAGAGCGAAGACTGCTGCGAGACGCGCAACGAGGAAAAAGATTTCCAGCCATGCGTACTTTGTGGGCGTCGTCCTGAACAGCAGAAAATAGGGAACCACTCCAAAGATGATGAATCCAACGATATAGATAAGGACTGACTGCGGAGCGAATGCCCGTGCCAGCAACGTAGCCAGCTTTCGAATCGCCGTGCCCAAACCGTCTCGCGCGGTGGCTACCCAGAAATGGATCGCTGCCAGAGGCAAGAGAAGACCAAAGGTTAAATAGCGGACGGTGGAAAGCAATGCTGCTCGCCAGTCGATAGGCCTGGCAGCGTCGCTCGGATTGGCCGCCGTCGCAAGACGCCGTGGAATTTCCGCAGCCGCATCCGGAACCGTTGCGCCGAATCGCGCCTGAGCCTTTCCCAGAAGGTAAGCGACGAGAACTGCCACTGCTATCAACGGGAGAGTCACCACAATCAACTTCCAAAAGTTCGCCAGCGACTTTCTCACCAGCGAACTGACCGGCAATTCGTCACCATCGCTGGCAATCATCGCCTGAAGCAGGAAGAAGAGAAGTGGAGCCGCGACGGCGAGCACAAACGTCAGAGTCACCTGTGCCAGGCTCGCCTCTCTGATTATCACGAACAAGTACAAGGCGCCGAGTAGCAATCCGTAGACTACTGCGAGCAGCAGCATCGAGTGCCAGTTCCTGAACACCTTTCGCGCGGCGACTGCAATCGAATGAAATGTGTCTGTCAGCATTAGTTTTGTCCCACCAAGCTACCGATGTAGTTTTACGTGGTTACTTTCTCTCCCGGAACGACATTCTTCCTGAAGCCGTGTTTGATTGGGTTGTCGGTTTGTACATTAACTCCGCCCGCGCCGGCGCGACCCGAAACTGTCCCGGCACTTGTACGCGCATCGCATACTGAAAGGTCGAGTCGCCGTCGAAGTAGTCCATGAAAAATACTGTCCGGTTGTCGCGAAACTCCCGCGAGCTGTACCAGTCGGACCAGTCGTAGCCTGAACTGTAATCCAGGTTGAGATTTCCGATGCTCTCAATCTGCTCCGCACCGGCGGGAATCGGATCCTCGATCATCAGGTGACGCGCCTTCGCGCCATTTAGTTTTAACCGGACGGCAATCACGTCACCTGAATGAATATCGCCCTTCAATGGATCAACAGCCCACTTGAGCTTGTAGCCATCTTCGATCACACGCAGCCGAAAATATTCGCGGGTAATGTTCAGGTCGGCTGAACCACGAGCCGCTACATCTTCTTCGCCCGAGTAGTAATCGAGTGAAGTGGTGAAATAGATCAATCCCGGACCGCGCTTGACGACGCGGACTTCATTGTTTTCAGCGACTTCGTTGGCTTTTCGGTTAATGGAGAAAGTCTGCGAAGCCGCCGTTGATGAGACATGCTGCGTCATAACGGTCTCCCCGTTTAGATAAACTTCGACGTCATAATCAGGTGAAAGCTCCCGGCTGACTTTCAAATAATCAATCAGCCCGAAGATGGCGAAGGCCGTGTCCTTCGTCGAGCTCCAGTAATAACTATGGCGACGGTTGGAAACCAGCCAGCGCGCCACCCGCGGCAGGATCTGACTATCAGGTTTGATTCGTGCCAACGCCTTCAACGACAGCGCTGTCGCTTCAGTGTCGTTCTGTTCAGCGAAGTCGAGCATCGCTTTTCGGCGCGATTCCCAACTCGTGTAGAAACTGTCTGATGTTGCCGTCCTTTCAATTTCCGCGGCGACTTCGCGGGCCCGCTTGTCGTCCTTACGTTGTTTGAGAGTTAGTGCCAGCAACGCGCGACCATAAGGCTGCAGGTTGCCCCGCTCACCGTAGACTTTCTCCACGTGCTGGTTGTCAGCGCCTCCGCTTTCCTGCATTGCATAGACCATGAAGGCGCGAGTTTCGAGGTCGATCGCGGTTCCCGCTTCGGTCGTGCCCGCGTCGAGCATCTGCTTCAGTTTTTCTCGACCACTGGCGATGCGATCCTCGGCCACTTCGTAGCCACTCTGCTTTGCCCAGGTGAGTCCGCTGACAACGTACGCCGTCATGAAAGGATCGCTTTGATCATCTTTCCACCATCCCCAGCCGCCGTCGTTGTGTTGAAAAGCGTATAGGCGATTGAGGCCTTTCTTTGCTTTCTTTTCCAGATCCTCTCGATTGCGCACCGAAGAAGTCTTCACGTCTTTCAGCGCCTGCGAAACAATCACGTTTGGCAGAAAACTCGACATCGTCTGCTCCGTGCAGCCGTAGGGATAAGTTGTCAGGTAATCGAGTGCGCCGAACAGAGTGCCGGCGACTGAAGGCGTAACTTCGATTCGCAGGTTACGTGCGCGTTGGTCGGCGTCAGCCGGTAAGGCCACCGAAAAAGTTTTTTCGGCAATGTCTTCCGAGAAGGTCCACGACTCATTTTTGACTTGATGGAGACCGCGCGGCACCACGGTAAGCGGCAACTCGACAGCGTCTGACTCAGTATCGGTTAACGCTTTCGCCAGCAGTTTTATCTCGCCCACGTTAGGTGCGGAGATTTGCCAGTCGATACGATGCTCGCCCTGCTTTTTGACGGTGACCGTTTGATTTGCCGTGCTTTGTAGCTGTGCGCCGTCAACCGCAATAGAGATTTGCGTGGACTTATCGGCGTTCAGGTAGTTGTGAACGATTCCGGAGAGCGTGACGGTATCGCCTTGTGTTACGAATCTCGGCGTCTCCAGCCGCATGATCACATCTTTTCGCGCGACGACTTTGTACTTCGTTGCGCCTACCTTTGTGTCAGCAGTTACGCCGCGGGCAGTTGCACGCCAGGTAGTAAGGTTGTCGGGAAGGTTGACCTTGACCGTCGCGCGTCCGTCAGCGCCAGTAACAACGTCAGGTTGCCAGAAGGCGGTGTCTTTGAAGTTTTTCCTGATGGTTGGTTGCACCAGGTTTCCTTCATTCTTGAAGTCAGCCAATTGATAGGTAGGTTTATTCTTCGCAAGGTCCATCGGCTTATCGCCTGCATAACCGGTGAAGCTATAGGCGATCGACAGATGCGTCTCGACGGTGTTGTAGCGCATTCCGTAGAACTCGCTTTTGATGTTTCCCGAGTAGTCGGGGGCCACGCTGTAGATCGATTCGTCAACCACGCCCAGGCTCACCTCAGCGCCTGAAACAGGCGAGCCGTCGGCGTTGCGCGCCAGGATGGTGTAAGACGCAGTCTCGCGTGGCTTGTACTCGTTCTTGTTTGAAATGATTTCAAGATTGAGCATCTTGTCGCGCGCGGGCACGACCAGCCGCTGATTGCTGGTGTACATGTCGCCGTTCTTGACGTAGGACACGTTAAGAAAAATGTTGGGCGCGTAATTACTGACGATGGGAATGTCGAGCACGATGGATTTTCCTGGGGAGTTAACGTGCTGAAGAGACATGACTGTCAGCAGTTCGGTGCTGACAAGCAGGTGAGCATTGTCAGTCGGCAGAATCGCCAGCACATGTGCGGTCTCGCCCACGCGATACGATTTTTTGTCCGGCACCAGCTTGATGGAATTGTAGTCCTCGCTGTAGTAGGCGGAATCTGACCATTGGGAATTCCTATCAGTGACCCAGAGATATCCTCCGATGGAGGCCACCTGCTTCCCCCCTTCGTTGATAACCGTCTTGATTGAGAGATTGCCGTCTTCTGTGGTCGTGTAGTCGTAAGTTGCCTGTCCTTGCGAATCAGTATCGACATAGCCGGAAGCGACTACACGTTCGTGCATCTCATACTGCGGATATGAATACTCCTCGTCCTCTTTTTTCTCCTTCTTAGTCCAGGTGCGCTCAACGAACTGAAGCTGCACTTTCGTTGACACCGGCTTCCGATCGTAATCGGTCGTGGTAACGCGGATTTTGGCAACGTCGCCTTTTTGATAAACGTAACGATCAGGATTGGCGTCCGCGAGAATGCTGCCCCGCGTGGCAACAAAGCTGGCAGCGCCATCGATCGTGCGACGGGCGGAATCGGTCACCTGCGCTTCGAGCCGGTAGCTGTAGTCATAGGTGTCTTTCTCATCGTTTTGCGGTACTTCAAACTCAACGGCCATGTGCCCCCGAGCGTCGAGCTTGCCTTCGCTCTCCTGCACCATGTCATCGCCACCGCCGTAGTACTGCGAATACTCATCCTCCTCGCTTTCCCCTTCGCCGGTAACATCTGCGTCGTCGCTGTCGTATCCCCACGAGTAGTAACGTGAACGATAGATGTAGTACTTCACTTCCGCATTGGCGACCGGAGCGCCAAAGAAATAACGCGCGTCAATAGAGAAGTTTGTCTTCTGTCCGACTGGAATGTATTTCCCGGGCGCCGAAACAGTGACCTTGTATTCCGGTTTCTTGTATTCCGCGACTTCGAAACTTCCGCTGGACCGTCCGCCCTCAACTTCCGCGACGATGTTGTAATTTCCCAGAGGCGCTTCTTCCGAAATGTCTATGTCTCCGTTAAAAGTTCCTCGTGGAGACAGCGTGAGTTCCTTGTTGAAGATGGTGGCGCTGTTCGGGTCTTCAATCGTCACATTTACTGTAGCCGAGCTTATTGGTTTGTAGACCCCGGCATTGTCCATCGCTCGCACAATTCCTTTGAAGTGAACTGTGTGCGCTGGACGATAAACCGGACGGTCCGTGTAGATGTAGCCCTTGACGTTCTCTCCGCTTTCCTCTTCCTCATAGCCGCTGAAGTAAAACGAGCCGAGATCGGAAATCGCAAAGTTGCTGCTTTGCCTCGCCAGAATCAGCAGGGAATTAGGATCCTCTTCTTCTGGTTCGGCTTCGACCTCTACCTCCGCGTCCGCCTCTTCATCGGTTTCTTTGGCTTTTGGTTTTTCGATCTTTGTTTTGAGGATGCCCTGGCTGTCAGTAACGCCGGAGGCGACGGTTTTCTTTTCCCTAACGATTTCAACCTGTGCACCCGGACGTGGTTCACCGGTCTTACGATCGACGGTGTAAATCAGCAGCTCTCCGTCCTGAGTCGTCTTGTCAATCATCGTCAGGTCAGTGACTACCACCACCGTGTAGGCGCGCAAGTCATTAGCGACTGCTTCCACGAGATATACGCCCGGACTCCGCTTGCCCAGCGGAATCATGCGTTTGTCGTATACATCTTCGAGCGGCGGCAGCGGCTCGCGCCAACTAGTAACCAGCAGGTCCGGATTCAGCAACGGCACGCGCGCGTAATCAGCAACGTTCAACGGTGTCCGAATTGGATCTGCGTCCTTGCGAAACTTCTGATTAAAAGCCTGCCGCGAATCACGCTTGAGTTGAGCGCGGACGAAACCTCTTACGCCCGCGTAAGCCCAGCGCTTGAAGCTGCGCACTTTTTCCAGAAAGGATTTCCGGCGGGGTAGAGAACTAGCAACCTCCTCCTGTTCGTCTTCGCCCATCTGATGTGGATTCTTCAGTTGGGTGAAAAACTTGCGCGGGTCCTTTATCTGGTAAACGCGAAAGTCCATGTGGTCCACCCCCTGGTAGTCGACCCACAGACGGGCGTTGTCGTTCGAGCCATATGTTCGATGGGTAGAAAGCGAAAAGAACGGCTTGTTTGCTGGCGGCCGCTCTCTTTCCTCAATGGCTGGTTCGGGAGCGGGCTCCGCTTTCGCGCTTGCTCGTGAGCGAAGGGTGGCAATGGTTAGTGCTGCCGCGATCGCAACGAGATAGATAACGGATGCGGTCAGTGTGCGATAGGAGCGAGAGTTCATTTCAAACACGGCTTAGCCTCCTTGGGCTAGTCGAGAATCTTGAGTCTGTAGAACCCAAGGAAATTTGAATTGCTTTCAACTGGACGCCAGCGCCGGTTTGGGTGCTGATCCAGAACGCTGAGCTCGACTTTCTTCACTGTTCCTGCATCACCAGGCGAAGAACCCGTGTGGTAGACCACCCAGTTAGTCGACTTCTCATTGCTTAACTTTGCATCACCAAGAAATACCATTACGTGATAGGGAAACTTCTGCACCCATGGCTGGTAAAAGAAGAGAAGATCGCCGGGCTGCGCGTAATGCCGATCGCGGCTGATGAATTTTGTATTGAAGCTCTTGAGACTGCGGGCGTCGGCAAACTCGGAAAAAGTGCCGTTGGACGATTCACCTTCTTTGTAGGCGCCAAAGCTAACGCGAAACAGCTTCTCGCCAAGCGGACTCTGTTCCAGGCTGTAGCGGGAAACGTCAGGCGCGATGGCCGGGTAGCCCGCTCCCATTTTTTGAAACCATTGTCGATCGTGGCGTCTGAGAGATTCGCGCCAGGCAAAACGCACGAGACCGGCGCAATCTCTTTGTTCGCCATTCCATTCGCCACTCAAACGATAAAACTGAGCCTCGGCAATCAGGGTGAACCAGCGGCGGAAGTTTTCCCGATCCATGTAACTCTGAAGTTCAGCCGCGTCAGGTATGCCATCGTTGTCTGAGTCAAGCGAAACCGAATGAGCGGAGTTAGACGAAGCGGAATCGTTTCCGACCGGTGTTGCGGGATTGAGTTGAGCGGAATGCTGGTTTCGATTTTTGCCGAAGGTCAAATAGAAAATTGGGAGGACCAGGCTTACCCCAACGAGGAGTGCGATGGCGAAGTGTCGACGTTTTAGGAACGCGAGCATGGGGGAATTATCGAGAATGATCTCTTCGTTTGCGAGGCGGTGCTAAACAGTCGGCGGCCATGTTAACACGTCCGCGTCCGCCGCCGGGTACGGATTAAATAGCTGTGGTTAACCACAGTATGGGCGACTTTGGTTCGTGCGTCTGTTATCGGACAGACTGAAGTTCAGGCTGCATGAATACTGAGGAAAAAGAGTGTTGCAAAAAGCAAGGGGCGCGGTTAGATTGTCAGCCAGTCAATCATACAAGGCAGTTTCACCAGCCGTTGCGCTGTGCACCGCTGCCTCATCATTTTGCGGGAGGAAAAGAAGTGCCGACTGGAACTTGTCCGGAGTGCGATGCGGATGTCCATGTGGATACGGACACCGATAAAGGCGAAACTGTTTCGTGTGAGGAATGCGGCACCGACCTTGAAGTGGTCGGCCTCGATCCGGTTGAGCTGGACATCGTAGAGGAAGAAGATTTAGACGACGACGAGGACGAAGACGAATTCTGAAGGGACAGGAGGCAGGAGCAGCAGGCAGGCTGCAGGAGTTACAAATCACGCCGGCTAAGTTCCTGCGGTCTGCCTCCAGCACCCGCCTCCTGGTTACTGCTCCTGCTTCCTGCCGTCTGCCTACTGCTTTTTACCTTCCGCCTGAAAACCCGGCCGACTCTGCCTTAGAGTTAATCCCCTGGGTCCCTCAATCCTGATGTTGTGAAACTGGCCGTCACGTCGCTTCGGCTCTGGCGGATAAAACGCCAGCACATACGCTGAAGTGACTTCCTCCGCCAACGCACGAAATAGCGCCTCATAGTTTCTTTCTTCAGCATAGATACTGCGCCCGCCGGTCGAATATGCGAGCCCGCTAACTTCAAGTGGTGTTGGCAAAGGATTCTGCGATGCCACGGCCATCAGTCGCGAGTAAGAGGGAAGCGTGACTACATAGATGCTCGCATCAGCGGCGTTTGCTCTCTCGATTACAGTACGGGCGGAGACCGTATCGCCTACAGGGAAGCCGTCAGTTATGACGAGCACCGCGCGTTTCATCAATCTCCGCTCGCGCGTTCGGGGCGCGTGCTTGACCAGCAAGCGAACCGCGTCATCGACCGCATCGTATGTATGAGTTGATAGACCGTTTGGCTCACGCGCAATGCGCTCGAAGGCTCGGTCCAGCTTGCTGGCGTCGGGAGTAAACTTCTGAAGGACCTTCACGTTCATTCCGAAGGCCATTACCGAATAGACGGCCGGGTGCCCCGAAAGCTTCGCTGAGAATGCGTTGAGCGCACCTCTCAAGCGGTTCATCTCTTCGGCCGTCATGCTTCCCGAGATATCGATTGCGAATACAACTGCCAAAGGGCGTGGCTGGCCGCTGCGATGCTCAACTTGAAAAAACGCGAGCGGCTGCTCAACGTTGTCGACGAATAATTTGAAGTCTTCCTTTTCCAAGTTGCGGACCGGCCGTCCTTCATAATCAGAGGCAAGGACGTCAACCGACACAAGATCGGTGTCGATCTTTACAATGTCATCTGGCTGATCTGGTTCCTGATTCCGAGGAAAGACCTCCCGCGGGCGCTGTGCTCTTGGATCGGCTTCCTGCGCGTAAGCAGGATGCACGCTGGTCATACTCAATCCCACGATGACCAGGAGCAACTGAAAGGGAAGGATGAACTGGCGAGACTTACTCATTATAAGGTTATTACTACAGCGGGAACGCTAGAGTTCCCTGAAATTATACGTTTCGGGTTTCAGGCGGCCAAGTTGTTTGGCCATTGAAAGCCGAGCAGTTGAGTTTCAGTAGCTGATGCACGAAACGAGGTTGAATCGGTCCGCGTTCGCGGACGAGCAAACGGGGCACGCCTTTCTTGCGGAAACCTCTTAGTTGTAGACAACAGACTGACGAGTCCAGGCATCCACCCACTAGTTCCGAATTACTCAGCCTGCGGTGATATGATTACAGCTATGACCACGACCAAATCGACGCTCGCGCTCGTGACGATGCTTCTTCTTACCAGCGGCGTGCTGGCGCAGGACCGTTCAACCGGCAGCATCAAGGGCAAGGTCAAGGTGGAAACCGGAACTCCCGCTGGAGTCACGGTCATAGTCAGGCAAGGCGACCGCGAAATAGCACGCGGGCTAACTGATAAAAAAGGCGAGTTTGTAGTCTCGCGTCTGGCGCCCGGTGTTTACGCGGTTACGTTTCGGAAGCCTGGACTGAGCGTCGGCACCATTGAAAACCTCGAGGTCAAGGCTGGAAAGTCTCGCTCGCTGGGCCAGGATTTAGTCCTTGGAGTTGATGAAGGCTCCATCGCGTTTCTTCGCGGCAGCGTGTTCAACGAAGACGGACGCAGTGTTCCAAACGTTAAGATCGAACTTGCCAGGATCCAGGACGATGGAAGCCTGAAAAAGATTGATGGCCGCATCAGTAATGAGATTGGCTCCTTCGTTTTTCGCCTCACGCCCGAAGTCGCAAAGTATCGACTTACGGCCAAACCGAATGGCGGAGAGGCGGTCACCAAAGACGTTGAAGTGGATGGTCCCGCCATCTACCGGATCGCGCTGGCTGTCAAGACCTCCCGCAACTAGTCGACCTCCATCCTTCAACAAATACAGAGCGACCGGGTGATATGTTATGAAGGCACGCGCCGCCGCATGAGTCCGATTGTGCACAGCTTGACCCGGTCGCCACCGCTCCCGGTTCCGTATTCGTCTAAACCTGACTGAAGCCGGGCGCCAATCAGATCAGCTTCCCAGAACCCCCTAAATAAAAGTGTTTTACGGTTGGATGTCCTTTTGTATTTGCTATAGGATTGGGCATCCGAGCCATGGAAGAGCGTGAAGAGTTTCTTACTGCTCGCCAACTTGCAAAGATTCTGCAAGTAAGCGAATCAACCGTGCGGCGACTTGCTCGCAAGCGGCGCATACCTTCCGTTCGCGTAACACCTCATATAATCCGATTTCACCTTGATGCTGTGCGCGAGGCGCTGGATGTGCCTCGCTCAAGGATTCGGCATGGAGAGTACACTGAGCAGTTCGACGACGCGCAGTTGTCTTTTGAGGATCTAATGCTTAGTTAGCAGCAGCGTCGAGATGATGGGGCCTTCAATCCACCGCACTAACGTCCAACATTGAACTCAACCCAATTGCCATTCTGCTTCACGTAGATTCGTGGTTGCTTGATCGGAAACTGCCGGGCAAACGCCGGGTTCGTCTTCAGAAACCGTTGAATCGTGCCTGTATCGCCGGTCGCAACGCGCCACTTGCCACCCTCGCGCACTAAATACTGTTGCACAACGATCTTGCCCTCCGCGTCAAACGGCTTGGTCACGCGACCGAAGAGTTCAGTGTCCGCGACGGCGATGTTGCCGGAGACACGGACTTTGCCAACGTTGATGCGGTCCAGGACATAACGATCCTGTGCTCGTTTCAGTGCACTCACAAACCGCTCTCGAGCCATTCGTGTTCGCGTGGACGACGGCAGGGAATCGTAGACGGCCCCGTAGTTTCTCGACTGTAGTTGCTGAAAGACCTGCTGCACTACATCCCGCACGCTCGACTCATCGGAGGCGTGGGCCGTGAAGGGCAGGAACCCAATGATTACGCCGGCGAACAACGCCGCAACGATTCTGTACTTTGTTATGCTAAACCTCATCTGAATCATCCCGTTCTCGTTCAAGATCTGCTGCGCGTGTAATTTCCTTTAGCTGAGTCCGGTAATTGAGAAACCAGCACAGGGCGCCAATTGTTGCTACGACAAAAGCTCCGTCGAGGTTTCCGCGCGCCAACAGCAGAGCGGCGGCGACTATGCAAATGACGGACAGTGCTATCCAAATCAGTTTCACGGGCGGATCCTACAAAAGGACAAACAAAGAAGGTCTGTCCTGCTTATTTGATCGTTACCGGAATTGTTAGATCGATTGTTCCGGGCGGATAACACACCTGGTCGTCGCATGCTTGGATGCGCAAAATGGCGGAAAGGGATTGTTGACCTTTCGTGGCCGACTTGTCAGCTTTCAGTGCCGCCTTGATTTCGGTTTCTCCTTCATAAACGGCCAATGGCTGTTCTGCGAAGGGAAACTGTCTGCTCAGCGCTGGTGGATACTTGAGTGCCCCGGAAGAGATTCCAGACGCAGGCGTGATGACCAACTCGGTAGCTATTAGATAAGGATACGTCGGCGGGTTAGCGTTAACGTGATAACCATTCTCAATTGTCAGGCGCACGATCGCCTCGCTTGAACTACCCGCGCTGATTTCAACGGGCTGCGGGACGGCCTTGACCACGCCGGCCGACGTGACTCTCTTGTCTTCGCCCACCGTCGGCGTCAAGCCGAATGATTCGCTGGCTCGATTGTTGGGCGATTTCGAACAACCCGCAACCCCCAGGACAATACTAGCCAAACCGACGACAATGATTTTGTTTGTAGTCATGTAAACGCGTATCAGGCGCTTTCACCCCCGGCTGCTTCCTTGCCCGTTTCCGGCTTTTTGATTCCAAATTTTTCCAGACGATATTGCAACGTGCGAAACGTCAGACCGAGCAGCTTGGCAGATTTCGTAATGTTGTAGTCAGTCTGCTCCATTGCCTGCATGATCAGGTCGCGTTCGACGTCTTCGAAACTGATGCCTTCCGGCGGCAGCTTAAACGCGCCTTCAGCTACCGGACGAGCTTCCTGTCTCACTTCGAGCGGAAGATCGTCTACGGTGATCTGATCACCTTCACATAAAAGAATCGCCCTCTCGATCGCCGACTCGAGTTGGCGCACGTTGCCGGGCCAACTGTAATCAACCATTAGCTTCCGAGTTTCGGGTGTTAGCCCGCGCACCAGGCGAGACGTATTGCGCGTGTGTTTCTTGAGGAAGTAATCGATTAAAACCGGAATGTCCTCTCGGCGCTCCCGCAGAGGTGGAACGTCAACTGATAAGACGTTAATGCGGTAATACAAATCGTCGCGGAACCTTCCATCAGAAACCATCGCGCGCAAGTCGCGGTTGGTGGCGGCGATAACGCGGACGTCTACGCTGATCTCGTGTGTGCCACCAACGCGCCTGATTTTCCGTTCCTGAAGTGCGCGCAAAAGCTTCGCCTGCATTGCGACGTCGAGTTCGGCAATCTCATCGAGAAACAGCGTGCCTCGATCGGCAATTTCAAAAAGCCCTTTCTTTTCGGCGTGTGCGCCTGTGAATGAGCCCTTTTCGTGGCCGAATAATTCCGACTCGAGCAGGTTTTCGTTTATCGCGGCGCAGTTTACGGCTTGAAACATGTCCTGGGCTCGCGGCGACTGATTGTGAGTAGCGCGGGCGATTAACTCCTTGCCGGTTCCGGATTCTCCGCGGATGAGGACTGTTGAGTTGGAGCGAGCGACTTTCAGTATCATCCGCTTCACCGACTCCATCTTCGGAGAGGCCGAGACGATCTCGCTATCGAGCGCATCGAGTTTTTGCAGCGCGCGGTTAATCGTTTCCAGCAGCGCCGTTTTGTCGTAGGGCTTTTCGAGATAATCAAAGGCGCCTCGCCGCAAGGCCTCTTTTGCTGACTCTATCGAACCATGGGCGGTCAGCAAGATAACGATGATTGACGAATCAAGTCCGAGCAGATGCTGCAGTAACTCGATTCCATCCATTCCCGTCATTTTTAGATCTGTCAGGGCCAGATCGAAACGCCGGTCTTTTGCAAACTTGATTGCTGCCTCGCCCGAAGACGCAGTGGTGACGTCGTAGCCTTCTCCGGAAAGAATCATCTCCAGAATTTCACGCTGCGATTTTTCGTCGTCTACAACGAGTATGCTTTTGCGCGCCATAAGCTCTAAGACGAAGGATGTATGAAGGATGAAAACAAAATGCAGCTGTGCGCTGTTTCATCCAGTCCTTAACCCTTCTGCCTGTTCTCCTTCCATTTTTGCTCGTTTGATTCCGCCGGCAAGATGATCGTAAAAGTCGTGCCGGTGCCTTCCTTCGAAGTAACGCTAATTGAACCATCATGATCGTCGATAGCCTTTTTGACAATCGCAAGACCGAGGCCCGTGCCTGTCTCCTTGGTGGAATAGTAGGGTTCAAATATCTTTGCTATGTCGTTTGCCGCAATACCCCTGCCGGTATCGCTGATCTCTACGCGCGCGCGATCGATTGATTCTGACGACAACTTAATCGAAACGCTTCCACCCTCGCCGTCGATCGCTTCGAGACTGTTGAGCAGAAGATTTGTGAAAACTGAGCGTATCGCATCCTTGTCGGCAACAACCCGCGGCACCTGACCTTCTTCCTCGAGCGTGGCCTCGATACCCTGTTCCGCTGCCTGTGCAGCAATTACGCGCAGCGCATCCTCCGCCTCTGTGCGAAGATCAAGTGGTTGCAGCTCGAGCGCAGAGGGTCGCGAATACTTCAGAAAATCGGTGATATGGCGGTTGATTCGAGCCACTTCCGATTTGAGCTGATCGGCCAGACGCTCGAAGGTCTCGCGTTTGGCGTCGTCTTCAGGGGCGAACGCAGAACGAAGATGGTCCAGGGTAAGGTTGATGTAATTGAGGGGATTACGGATCTCATGCGCGATGGCCGCAGCTAGTCGACCGACGACGGCGGCCTTTTCAACGTGATGTAGTTGCGACTCCAATTCCCGAGCACGGCCCAGGCGCGCAGTCATGTCGTTGAATGCGGAAGACAACACCCCCATCTCGTCGTTACGATCGGAAGGCACTCTAACGTCGAAGTCTCCCGTGGCAACCCTTCGCGCAGCAACTGAGAGATCTTTAATGGGTCGTGTGAAGCGCCAAACAAATAGACCAGTAACCAGCGTTGTTCCCAGCAGAAGCAATAATGTGTAGAGGGCCGAACGGAAAGCTTGTCGCTCCAAAACGTTGGTCAGTGTGTTGGCCGAATCGAGCACGACGATGATGTACCACCGGCCTTTGATAGTTACGATGGGAAAATAGAAGGCCCCAGATTCTCCGGGTTTCGCAGGTGCTGAAGCTGTAAGCCAGGGAGGAAGGTTTTCGGCCTCGGTCAACTCCACGGCCGCTCTGAGCTGCGGCAGAGGAACATCACGGATGTTAACCACCGTGACCTGGTCGTCGTTTTGGCGCGGCGCGTAGGCACTGACCAAACTGTCCTGGACCATTCCATTGCTATCAACGACAAGCACGTTCTTGACGCGTCCGGTCCGCTCATCGAAAACGGGCTCGCGCAAGTCGTTGCGCATCTGATCCAAATACTTCTTGCTATTAATACTGTTAACGCCGAGCGCAACGCCGGCCATGATCGCCTGCTCCTGCTCAACGATGAGGTGGGCGTTGCTTTGCACGGTGCGAACGTTGACGTAATACTGAACGCCCAGCGTTAATCCCAGCAGCACAGATAGGAGCAACAACAGTCGAGCACGAAAGCTGGTTAGAAACTGCGGCGTTTTCATAGTAGTTTTGAGGCCCAACCCGCTGGAATCGTTGTCACTTTCGCTCTTTGGTCATACTAACGGAGAGCAACCTGCGGCTTGTTTGTCACGAGTTATGTACAAAAGATTACTTTTCTGTTGCCGCCTATAAAGTCAGATGGTATAGTTGCGCCGGTCTCGAATCAATGTCCCCAGGGACCGCCAAAATTTTAGGGAAATCTCCCGCCTCAACGTAGCAGGACCCCTAGGTCCAGAACAATCCAGGTGTTTGTTGGAGAGGTATTTGACCTCTCAAGGCTCGTAAGAGCATTGGCTTTGAGAACGAACCCGGCACGACCTTAGCAATCGCGTTGCGTGGCGTAATTTCGGCGACGCTCACCGAAAGTGAGCTACTAATCCAGGAAAGGTATACCCCTGATGACTCTGACGGCTCGAAACCCCCGGACCATTTCTTTAGCTCTCATATTATTCGTCCTTCTTATACTTCCTTTTCAAGCAACCGCTGTCGCGAAGAGGCGACAGGCAAACAACGCTCGCAAGCCTGCTCGCGCTGAAAAATCCAAAAAAATGTCGGCGAGAGAACGTCGGGCCTCTCGACGCAACGAACGCCTTTCGGCCAGGAGCTCGCGTCGTGGCGGAAAAGTTCGACTGTCCAGGAGAGAAGCGCGGCAGGAACGAAATCGGATTGCCAAAGAACAAGCTAATTCGTTGTCTGCACTTCAACGCCGGCTGCGTCGTCCTTTAACGAAGCGTGAACGGGCCGCCGAGCTACGCCGGATTCAGAATTCTCGCCGTCGCGAGATATTGGAAGCGCGTCGTCGGGCCGAGGCTGCACGCCGTGCGGCAATCGCGCGCCAACTCGCACTTGAAAAGGCGATGCGGGATGAAGTGCAAACCTTCATCCGCAATGACGATACCAGAGGCGAAGACCCGGAAGTCCGTCGTGTAGCTGTCAGCGCCCTTGGCTATCACGCTGGTACCGTAGTTGTAATGGATCCGATGAGCGGAAAGGTCTATTCGATAGTCAATCAGGAATGGGCGCTTCGCCGCGGTTTCAAGCCATGCTCGACGATCAAGTTGGTAACCGGAGTAGCTGGCTTGGAAGAGAAAATGATTAGTCCTTTCGAGAACACCAACATTTCTGATCGTTACAGGTTAGATCTGACGGACGCCCTCGCCTACTCAAACAACACCTATTTCCAGCATATCGGCGGCAAAGTTGGTTTTGACAAGATGATGGGCTATGCCAAAGAAATGGGACTTGGCGAGAGAACCGGTGTGAATGTTCCAAACGAGTATTCCGGTCGACTGCCTGCCGAAAAAACCGGCTTTGCACTTAATCGCATGTCTTCACACGGTGACGACTTTGAAGTTACTGCACTGCAGTTGGGCACGTTGGTCTCGTCTATGGCCAACGGCGGAAAGATTCTTGTTCCCTACATACCGCGAACTCCGCAGGAATCGAAGGCAAGACTCCGTCGTCAAGTCGATATCAGCGCAGACAATCTGCGCCGCATGGTTCCGGGGATGGTAGGAGCAGTGAACTACGGTTCCGGTAAGAAGGCCTACGATCCGCTGCAAACCGTCGCCGGTAAAACTGGAACGTGCATTGGTCAGGGCTCATGGGTTGGTCTATTTACTTCATACGCGCCACTCGCGAATCCGCGCCTGGCGGTGGTCGTGATCACGCGTGGCTCAGACGCGCGCAAACATTTTCCAGCAGCGGTCGCCGGCCGCATTTATCGTGACCTGGGCGCGCGCTTTGGAACGCCGATCCATCTTCAGGTGGCCAGCGGACACGACGCCAAAGCTTCAGAGTTGAACGAAGAAGAGCAGGACGCGCAGGAAGCGGAAGCTGCTGAGACTCAGGCTGCAATCGCCGAGGAGGAAACTAAGCAAGCGGCAACAGCCAACTCTACGCCGGCGCCACAGCTACTTGTCAATCAGCCCACTCAGCGCAACGTAAAATCTGTGCTGAAGACTATCGATTCGCGCACCAATCGACCTTATAAAACCGAGACGCCCAAGTCAGTACCGGCCCCCCTGAATAAGGCCGCGGCACAGCCTGACGACAGGGCTCGGAGGACCCAGGCAATACAGCCGTAATTGCAAGGGACTTGTAATCCCTGGAGAACCAACCTGCGCCGGATGCTCGTAAACTTGACGAGATCCGGCGCAGCTGCTTTAAGCGATAGTTTTTGGTATTTGCGCGTATTTGCGCCCTTGACAGGCTGTAAGAGTTGCAGGAATATTGCGGGCGTTGTTTCAAACGCTAATTCGAATCCCTTAAGACTGTGGTTCTCTCCCGGATAGTCACCGCAGATCGGCAACTGGTTTTTGTCAGCCAGCATCTTAGTAAGACGCGATTAAAGGTCGCGATGCTGGAAGCCAAACGTTGGCCCCCGCAAGGATAGCTGGAAGAGAGAGCTTGGAGGTTCCGAACTACTAATGAAAAAGATTATTGCGTCATTGTCGCTATTCGCTAGCCTGGCGATTCTCGTGGTCTCCGTTTCCGCACAAACACCTGCGCCGGCGCAGACGCCGGCGGCCAAGGGAGCCTGCAGCGAGGAAGCCAAGACTGCGACATATACCGAATTTACGACACACCGCACCACGGATGTTGCAAAGGCTTATGAAGCGGGCAAAAAGTATCTCGCCTGCTCCCAGGGGGAGGATCAGTACACTGCTTATCTTAAGAAATGGGTGGCGGCGTACGAGAAAGAAGCGCGCAAAACAAAGATGGTCCCCATGCTATACGGCGAGAAGAAATACGCCGAAGCGCTCGGGCTGGGCAAGGAGATTCTTGCTGACGAACCTGAAAACCTCCGCGTGTTGATCGATCTCGGCTATGGCAGTTACCTGGCCGCGGTGAATCTTAAGCAGGTGAGCTTTAACAACGACGCTCTAACGTATTCGCGCAAATCAATTCAGATGATTGAATCTGGTAAAGCGCCTGCGACCTGGGCCCCCTTCAAAGGAAAAGACGACACGCTCGCCTTCCTGCATGACGTTGTAGGCCAGCTGACGCTTAAGGACAATCCAAGTTCAGCGCTGACTTCCTTCATAAAGAAAGCCCAGTTTGAAACTGACTTAAAGAAAGATCCCTGGACCTACTACTTCATAGCGGCTGCCTATGAAAACGGGCCGTATGCAAAGCTTTCAGCTGACTACAAGACAAGATTTGAAGGGAAAGACGAATCACCTGAGAGCAAGCTAGCTCTGGAGAATATCAATCAAGTCATCGATCGAATGGTCGATGCATACGCCCGAGCGGTAGCACTGGCGGGCAACGACCCAAAATATGCGACTCCCAAGAAGGAGTGGATGGAAGGTCTGAGCACCTGGTACAAATACCGGCATAACCAGTCGGATACTGGTCTGACCGAGTTGATCGCCAGCGTGTTGTCTAAGCCCTTGCCGCCAGAGCCCACTCCGGTGACAACTCTTCCGGCAAGTCCAACCTCAACGACTCCGACGACGGGCGGTTCAAATGCCGCGGGAAGCGCCTCTGCGATTGGTGTCACGACCGCCGCGACTCCGTCGGCGACACCCGTTGCTACGCCTACGGCCACTACTGGCGCGGCACCGTCTACAGCGACGCCTCCGAAGACTACAACTCCGGCCAAACCAAAACCGAGGAACAATCACCGGCGACGTACCTAAGCAACTGAATCATCCGATTCATTCATAGCCGGAAGCTTCGCGTGTTCGACGATGCTTCCGGCTTTATTTCAACAAGGCCTGCCTTTGAAGAAAAAAGGAATTCAAGTTCCGGATCTGGACCTGCTGGAAGAAGTTGTCGGTCATAAGTTCCAGGACCGCACTTTGCTCGAGCGCGCGATTACCCACCGTTCGTGGGCGCACGAACAGGTCGCTCCCGGCGCCGAGGATCAAGCGCGGCGGCTTCACAATGAAGCACTGGAGTTTCTTGGCGATTCAGTCCTGGGTTTAGTGGTTGCGGACTATCTATGCAAGGCTTACCCGGCCGGCACCGAAGGTGAACTCTCGCGGATGAAGCACAGGCTGGTGAGCGCGCCCACGTTGGCGGGCGCATCGTTGCGTCTCAAGCTTGGCGATTTCCTGCGGTTTGGACGTGGAGAAGAGAAGAGCGGCGGTCGAACGAAGAATGCATTGCTGGCAGATGTATTGGAAGCAGTGGCCGGCGCGATTTTCATCGATGGTGGTCTGGCGACGGCAACGAATTTTGTGCAACGCGCACTCGGTGATGAGTTAAGGAAGGTCACTCCAGTGGCTGCGGCGGAGTCAGACTACAAAACTATGTTGCAGGAAAAACTTCAGGCGGAAAAACGACCGGCGCCGCGCTACGCCGTAGTTGAAGCGTTAGGTCCACCGCACCGGCGCACTTTTCATGTTGAAGTCAGTTGGGACACCGGAAGCGTCCGCGCTGAAGGACGGTCAATCAAGTCCGCAGAGGCAGCAGCCGCCAAGGAGGCGTTGGCGTTCATGAGGAACGGTGACGGTGCGGCGTGACTTTCGAAATAGCTGGAGCAGCAGTTTCCGTCTCAGATAGTCAAACTTGACCGCAGCATCTAACGTATCTAGGATAATTTTTGTAATGATGAAAAACCCTTCAGGCGGACAAGTCTCCAGTAGCGCTTCCGAAACAAAGATCGAGCGCAAGCCGTCGTCGTTTTCACGGTTATTTAGTCGTAACGGACATGGTCGCGCGCCGGAACCGGAGACAAAGCCAAAAGGGCCGCCGAAGTCGATAGTGCGAGAGTATTTCGAGTCGGCTGTCGTGACTGTCATCATGGCCCTGTTTGGCATGACCTTCATTGTGCAGGCAGTCAAGGTGCCCACAGGATCGATGCAGAATACGATCACAATCGGGGATCATCTCCTGGTCAACAAGTTCATTTTCGCTCCCGGGCAGTCTCTGCCGTTTCTGCCGCAACGAGAAATCAGGCGCGGCGATATCATCGTTTTCAAATATCCAGGCAATCGTTATGACCCGCGACGGGACGAACGACCAGACAACAAGCCGATCGTAACCAACTACGTTAAGCGAGTGGTGGGCCTGCCCGGCGACCGTCTGCGAATGGAAGGCAGAAACTTGCTGGTAAATGGCAAGCCCCTCCCCGAACATCAGATCGAAGCAATAGACAACAACGACAAGGCGCCGCTTAATATCATGCAGACTTCGCCTCGTAAACCTGATGAGGCGTACGACGTTTATTACAACCCGGACTTCGCTGAGGAAGACTATCCAATCTTTCGGCTTGAAGGCGACGGAAAAGAGATCGCTATCCCGGAAGGTAAATACTTTGTGATGGGCGACAATCGCAACAACAGCGAAGACAGCCGTTACTGGGGCTTTGTTTCGCGTGATCTTGTTATTGGCCGCGCAATGTTTGTTTACTGGTCTTACGACGAGAGCGCTCCATCGAGCGGTAACTTCCTCCTGGATTTCTTCAACAACACACGTTGGGGTCGCACCGGCACGATGGTTAAGTGATTGCTTCCCACGCAACTTCGAACACGCACAACCCCCGCTTAGGCCCTCTACCTGTGATGTGCCAGACTCCGGTATTCTTATCCAGGTGACCGCTTCAGCAAGTAATCAACCTTATTACCGCCTGTGGTCAGGAACCGTCTGGGTCCTGGCCCTTCTATGTCTGCTGCTCTTCAGTGACGATGTTGCAGCGCAAAAGAAGGCGACGCCGGCAAAACCCAAAGCAACCAGGCCGAAGCCTGTCGACGAATTGACGAAACTGCGTGAGCAGTTCATCAAGGCTACGAACGACTACAAGGAAAGTCTGGAAAAACTCCGTGCCAGCTACGAGAAAACTGTGACAAAAGCCGAAGAGCGTTTGGCTCAGTCGAAGGAACTCTTCGCGCAGGGACTGCTTGCAAAAAAGGAAGTCGAAGCAGGAGAACTGGCGGTGGCAGAGGCCAACGACAAAGTGAATGAAGTGAAGCTGCGTATCGCGACTGCCGACACGCAGATTGCGCAGACGCTGCTTGAGGCTGAAGCCGAGAAGCATTTGGCCAAAAGCAAAGTTCCGAAAGGCGGCATGCTCAGGACCGCCGCGTACATTCGCTACAATGGCGGCGCGACGTGGGTGCTCGGCGACGCCTGGAAGGTGCAACGGTTTTATCTGGAGGCCTTCAAAAAGCAGTTGCCGATCGCTGTGTTTGGGCAGGGCGCAATCCACGATCGCTGGCGCCTCGACCACCGCAATTCGATAGACGTATCTCTCCACCCGGATGGGCCGGAGGGTCAGGCACTGCTAAACTTTTTGCGAATTAACGGGATTCCTTTTCTGGCCTTTCGCGCAGCTATTCCCGGTACAGCCACCGGCCCGCACATCCACATCGGGCGGCCGTCGCACAGATACTGAACGAATCAACGCTTTGGAGGTAACAGTTGCACAGAACGCTTATCCTCGTTTTGATGATAGTCGGTATGTTCATCGGCGACGTAATTGAAACGAAAGCCCAAACGCGTCGCGAAGTGCGAAAGAGTTTTTCGTTAACTGAAGCCGAAGCTTCACACTTCGCTCGCCTGGCGCTGAAG
>JALZOO010000057.1 GCA_030913905.1 Acidobacteriota bacterium | reverse complement strand
GGTTTTGAGGGTGGCCAGATGCCGCTGCATCGTCGCCTGCCGAAGCGCGGTTTTACAAACATCTTTAAGAAGCGCTGGCTCGAAGTGAGCCTGGCGGCGCTTGAACGCGGCTTTCAGGCGGATGAAGAAGTGACGCCGGAGCTTCTGCACGTTCGCGGGATTATCAAAAAGGCGAAGCATGATGTAGTCGTCCTTGGCAACGGCGAATTGACGAAACCCCTACGCATTTCCGCGCACCGGTTTACGAAGAGCGCCCGGGAAAAAATTGAAAAGGCCGGTGGAGCTGTGACCGTAGTTCAGTCAACATAGCGCTGACAAAACAATATGGACAAATTTTTTGCGGCTATTCGCAACATGTTCAGTGTGCCGGACCTTCGCCGGCGCATTTTGTTTACGCTGGGCATGCTCGCCGTCTATCGTTTCGGCGGCCACGTTGCCGCGCCCGGCATTAACAAGGAGCGGCTGGACCAGGTCTGGAACGATGTTGCGGGCACGCTTCTGGGGGTACTCGACCTTTTCTCGGGCGGAAACTTTCGGACTATTTCGGTTTTTGCGCTGGGCGTCACGCCCTACATTACCGCCTCGATCATTTTGCAGTTAATGACGGTCGTCTCTCCGCAGTTGAAGAAACTGCAGGAGGAAGGCGAGATGGGCCGTAAGAAGATCAACCAGTGGACCAGATATCTGACCGTCGGTCTGGCAGCAATTCAAACTTCTTTCGTCGCCCACTGGTTAAAAGTCAACGGAGTCGGCCCTGATACCTGGGGATTCCTGTTCACTACGGTTTTGACTCTGACGACCGGGACTATTTTCGTGATGTGGCTCGGAGAACAGATCACCGATCGAGGCGTGGGCAACGGAATATCGCTGTTAATTTTCGCTGGTATCGTGATCGGGTTGCCCAGCGGAGTGACGCAGGTGTTTGAGCGCGTGCGCGGCGGCGACACCCTGGAAACAATCGGCGTGATTGCGCTGGTGGCAGCGATGGTCTTGATCATCGCGTTTATCGTCTTCGTGGAAGCGGCCAGACGTAAGGTGCCGGTAAGTTATGCGAAACGGCATGTGGGCCGGCAGGTCGTCGGCGGACAACAGACGACGATGCCGCTAAAGATAAACATGGGCGGCGTCATCCCAGTGATCTTCGCATCGTCCGTGCTTTCAATGCCGCAGAGTCTCTTTGCCGCATTCCCACCTGATCCAAATAGCCCCGGTTCGACCTGGGCGAAAGTCTGGACGTTCTTTCAAACATTTCATGCGAGCGATCCCTACTACGAGTTGATCTTTCTATCGCTGATCGTCTTCTTTACTTTCTTCTACGTTTCGATTGTCTTCAACGTAGAAGAAGTGGCAGACAACCTGCGCAAGCACGGCGGCTTCATGCCGGGCATTCGTCCCGGGCGAGCGACTGCCGAGTACCTGAACACGATCCTGACTCGCTTGACCTTCGTGGGCGCTATTTACCTCGCACTGGTCGCCTTCGTACCGCAGTTTATGCTGAGCGGATTCAAGGTAGGGAGGCTGCCGCTGGTTGGCGGATGGCTTGACGCTTTCGTTAGCAGTACGCCCGGCCTTACCTGGATTCCGACGGGCATGGGTTATCAATTCTACTTCGGCGGCACTTCGCTATTAATTCTGGTCGGCGTAGCTATGGACACGGTGGCGCAGATCGAGGCCCAACTCGTGATGAGAAACTACGAGGGCTTCCTCGGCGGTGGCGGACGTCTGCGCGGCCGAAGAGCTTAAAGCAGATGATGGATGTTAGATGCTAGATTCTAAATGCCAAGTCGCGAGGCTCTAACATCTAGTATCTAGGATCTGGCATCTTCGCTTATGTCGAAAATCATTGTGTTGATGGGTGCGCCTGGTGCCGGAAAAGGTACGCAGGCGCGCTTGCTTCAAGAGCGCATGCATTTGCCGCAGATTTCAACCGGCGACATGTTTCGCGCATTGAAAGAAGCAAAGACGCCGCTGGCTGATGAGGTGCGCGCGCTCATGGACGCTGGGAAGCTGGTCCCGGATGATCTAACCATCCGCGTCGTCCGCGAGCGAACCGCCCGCGAGGATTGTAAGAACGGTTATATTCTCGACGGCTTCCCCCGTACGCCGGCGCAGGCGGCAATCTTAGATAAGTTAGCTGCGGAGCAGGGTAAACGAATACAGGCCATCGATATCGAGGTGCCGCTCGAGTTGTTGGCCAAGCGCATGACGGGCCGCCGGAATTGCCCGGTTTGTGGCGAGATCTACAATATTTATTTCAAGCCGCCCAAGTTTGATAATGTTTGTGATCGCCATCCGGAGGCGCAGCTCAATCATCGTGCTGACGATATTCCTGAAACCGTTCAAGCGCGGCTGACGACTTATGAAGAGCAAACGCGGCCGCTGCTGGATTACTATAAAGCGGCGAATCTCCTCCACGTTGTGGATGGGACCAGGGATCCGGAAACAATCTATCGTGAGATTGAAAACATAGTGACAAGTGACAAGTGAACAGTGACAAGTGACAAGTGACAGGTGACAAGGAAAGACACCATCATTCTTACTTGTCACCTGTTACCTGTCGCTTGTCACTCGTCACTTCCCAGGCTTTACCTATGATCATCGGTAAGTCGAAAAAGGAACTCGAAAAGATGCGAGCCGCCGGACAACTGGTTGGCCTGGTACTTCAAGAGTTAAGTAGGATGGTCGAACCTGGGATTGCAACGATCGAAGTGGATCTCGCGGCAGAGAAGATGATTCGCGACGCAGGAGCCTTGCCTACCTTTAAGGGTTATCACGGCTTTCCATATTCGATTTGCGCCTCTGTTAACGAGCAGGTGGTTCACGGTTTTCCGTCAGACTACGAGTTGAAAGACGGTGACATTTTTTCGATCGATTGCGGCGTGACGCTTGATGGATTTGTTGGTGACACTGCTACCACCGTGCCGGTCGGAAGTGTGAATCAGGAATGGTTGGAGCTGGTGCGCGTCACCAGGGAATGTTTGGATCTGGCGATTGAGCAATGCCGGCCGGGTAAGCACCTGGGCGACATCGGTGCCGTCGTCCAGCAGCACGCTGAATCGCATGGCTATTCGGTTGTCCGTGATTACGTAGGCCACGGCATCGGCCGGCGGATGCACGAGGACCCGCAAATACCGAATTACGGTAAACCCGGTCAAGGACCGAAAATAAAAGCCGGATACGTCTTTGCCGTCGAGCCGATGATCAATCTGGGAACGCATTATACGAAGGTTTTGGGCGATGGCTGGACAGTTGTGACGCTGGATGGGAAGCCCAGTGCCCACTCAGAACACACTATCGCGATAACCGAGGAGGGGCCGGAAGTGCTGACGAAAGTGGCCTCCCGGACCTCGCCGGAGCCAGCCCTCGTGACCTCCAATTGAACCGTAACCCCAACGCTCACCGCGCCTTGGCAAAGCGTAATGAGCGTGCTACTATTTGCAGTTTGTCGGTACAGACAAAATTTGCACTGAGAGGATATGGCGAAGGAAGAAGCTATAGAAGTTATGGCTAAGGTCCTTGAGACCTTGCCTAACGCCATGTTTCGGGTCGAGTTGGAAGACAACCAACACCAGGTGTTGGCGCATATCTCAGGCAAAATGCGGAAGCATTTTATTCGCATACTTCCCGGCGATCGGGTGCTAGTGGAGTTATCGCCCTACGACCTAAACCGCGGACGGATCACTTACCGATACAAATAGAATCCAGGATTGAGAGTTGCTAAATGAAAGTCCGTGCTTCAGTAAAAAAGATGTGTGACAAGTGCAAGGTCATCCACCGCAAAGGAGTGGTGCGGGTGATTTGCGTTAACCCTAAACATAAACAGCGGCAGGGATAGTTTTAGTTTTCGGATTTGCGGTTGCGTACTGAAGGCTGCAAGTCGGTAAGCGTTAATGGAGAGCAAGTAAAAGAATGGCACGTGTAGCTGGCGTTGATCTTCCACCGCACAAAAGAGCCGAAGTCGGCCTGACCTATATCTACGGCATTGGTCGTTCGCGATCGAGTTCGATCTTGAACGAAGCCGGCGTCAATCTCAACACTCGCGTTGCCGATTTGAGTGAAGACGAGCTGGGCCGCATCAGGGCCATTCTGGAGGCGCAGGGCGAAATCGAAGGTGACTTGCGCAAGCGGGTCCAGATGGACATCAAGCGATTGATGGACATCGGATGTTACCGCGGACTGCGCCATCGGCGCTCGCTGCCGGTTCGCGGACAACGTACGCACACTAACGCGCGCACTCGCAAGGGACCGAGACGCGCCACCATCGCCAAGAAGAAAGCGCCAGGCAAGAAATAGTTAGTAGTCAGTTGTCCGTGGTTAGTTGTAGACCACGGTTACAACTGACAACTGACAACCAACAAGACTTATGGCAAAAGCTACTGGAAAGAAAAAAGTTTTTCGTAAGAAAGAGAAGAAGAATGTGCCCGTTGGCATTGCGCACGTGGCCGCCTCTTTCAATAACACTATGATCTCGATTACCGATTTGGACGGTAATCTTATTGCTCAGTCTTCTGCGGGTGCGCGCGGTTTCCGCGGCTCGCGCAAGGGGACGCCATTTGCCGCCCAGCAGGCAGCCTATGAAGCCGCGAAGAAGGCACATGAAGCCGGCATGCAGCAGTGTGAAGTTCGGGTTAAAGGGCCGGGGGGTGGTCGCGAATCGGCGATTCGGGCGATCGCTAATGCCGGCATAAGAGTTATGACGATACGCGACGCGACGCCGATTCCACACAACGGATGTCGTCCGCCCAAACGTCGCAGAGTTTAAGTCATTTTCAATTGCCGAATGCCAATTGCCGATTGGGATTCGGAGAAAATGACAAATCGATCAGCCGATTCACCGCGAACCAATCGGCAATCGGCATTTGAAAATCGGCAATGGATAAACCTAAAGGATGAAGGGCCGGCGCTGAAGCGCAGCCTGTAAACTTTTCCGTCGAAATTAGACTGGAGGCAGAAAACAGTTGGCTAGGTATAGAGATGCGGTGTGCCGCTTGTGCCGCCGTGAAGGCGCAAAGCTTTTTCTCAAAGGTGACAGGTGCTACAAGCCTGCTTGTCCGATCGAAAAACGCGGTACACAGCCGCCCGGACAACACGGCAACACAATGCGTCGCGGCAAGGCGCTGGTCGGCTACGGCCAGCAGTTGCGCGAGAAGCAGAAAGTTAAGCGCATCTACTTCATCCTTGAAGGACAGTTTCGTAATTATTTCGAACGCGCAGCGCGCATGAAAGGAATCACAGGTGAGAACCTGTTGTTCCTGCTTGAGCGACGCCTGGATAACGCAGTTTACCGCGCTGGGTTTTCAACCTCTCGCCGGCAAGCTCGCCAGCTGGTTAACCACGGCCACGTTATGGTGAACGGGCGAAAGGTAGACATTCCTTCATATCAGGTGAAAGCCGGCGAGTTGATCAGTATCAAAGAGGGAAGCCAAAAGAATCCACACATCGAGGGCGCGTGGCAAACCGCCTCGGGGCGTGGACGTCCGTCCTGGATCTCGCAGGATGGCGGCGAAATGTCGGCTCGCATTAGCGGACTGCCCTCGCGCGAAGACATCGATCGCTCGATTAACGAGCAGCTTATTGTTGAGCTTTATAGCAAGTAATTTGCGACCGCGCGTGGCAGTGGTTGCTGCGCGCGGATAACAGTTTTTCTAAAATCGGGACTCAAAACGCTATGGCTATGGATCAAAATAATCTCTGGACAGGGTTTCAGATGCCCCGCCGTCTGGCGGCGGACTCGGAAACACTTACCGAACGTTACGGCCGTTTTTCCGCGCAGCCTTTCGAACGCGGCTTCGGCACGACCGTAGGTAATTCGCTGCGACGCGCTTTGCTCTCTTCCATTGAGGGCGCTGCAGTCACTGCAGTAAAAATCGAAGGTGTGGAGCACGAGTTCTCCTCGATCAAAGGTGTGGTAGAAGACGCGACTGACGTGATTCTCAACCTGAAGCAGGTACCGTTTAAGCTTCACGGCAATGAATCAAAGACATTAAGAATTTCCAAGGACACAGCCGGAGAGGTTACTGCGGCCGACATCGAGGCCGACGCGGACGTCGAGGTGCTGGATGACTCCGTCCATATCGCTACCGTGAGCGAAGGCGGTTCGCTTCGCGTGGAGATGCGACTGAAGCGCGGACGTGGTTACGTATCCGCTGATCGGAACTTCGATGAGGACTTGTCGCTCGGGTACATCCCGATCGACTCCGTTCACACGCCTGTCAAGAAGGTCAATTACACGGTCGAAGCAGCGCGTTTGGGACAGAACACGGAATTCGACAAGTTGACGATTGAAGTCTGGACGGATGGGTCGGTGAAGCCGGAAGACTCAATTGGTCTGGCTGCCAAACTCATCAAGGATCACATGTCCATCTTCATTAACTTCGAAGAGGACACAGACGACTTCGCGTATTCGAAGATCGAGCGACCGCCCCTGCCGCGCAACGATCAGTTAGACCGTTCCGTGGATGAGCTGGAACTCTCGGTGCGCTCGTACAACTGTTTGAAGAATGCGGACATCCGGACCATACGCGACCTGGTCCAGCGCAGCGAACGTGAAATGCTGGCCACCAAGAATTTCGGTAAGAAATCATTGAATGAGATTAAGGAAATCCTGAATGGGATGGGACTTGATTTCGGCATGGAATTCGACGAGCAAGGAAATCCGATTCCAGGCACTGGCGGCCGCGACGGCGCTGACCTTAGCGACTTCGAAGGCGACGAAGAATAGAGCAGGAACAAACGCTTGCAGCGCGTTAGCAAGCTTTTCACCAATACTACGGTTTAGAGAGCCATGCGGCATCAAAAAGCACATCGAAAACTCGGTCGGACCAGCGAACATCGTATGTCGCTGCTTCGCAACCTGGCGGTCTCGCTGATTAATTCGCGCGACGAACGCATTGTCACCACCCTGCCAAAGGCAAAGGAGCTAAGACCCTTCGTCGAACGCGCTATCACGCTTTCTCGCAAGGCCGTCAACCTCGAGGGGGACGATTCTGGTCCACGGGCGTTGCACCTGCGACGTCAGGCAGCGGGATTCTTTCATGCGGGGAATATGCAGCAATCAGCGTTGACTGGAAAACGCGGTCAAGCTCGTCCGCCTCGCACGGCCGGCATGGCTGCCCTGAAACGTTTGTTTGATGAACTTGGCGAGCGTTACAAGGATCGACCGGGTGGCTACACGAGGATATTCAAGCTAGGCCACCGCGCGGGCGACAATGCTGAGCTGGCAATCATCGAGTTAGTCGATAACCAGAGTGAACGCGAAGCTCTTGAGGCGGCAAAGAGGCGGAAGCCGGCGGCAGGTTCAAAGAAGAAGAAATCCGCCGAAGGTAAGACCCACGCTAAAGCCGCACGTAGGCAGGACGATGCCGAGACAGTGAAGGCTTCTGAAAAAACGGCTGACACGGATGTTACGTCGGACGAGATGGCTGTCGCGGAACCGGATTCTGGTGAAGCAGAAGAGAAATAATTCAAACGTGTAGTTAACGCCGAGTCTCACTAAAATGACTTGGCCGGCATTGCCCCAATCGACCATCGGCACTACCACCCGAGTCTTTTGGGGCTCAACACTTTGAGGGTGCGAGGTCTGACGCAAGATGGAACCCGCAAAAAAGATGGGCAATCAGGAAAGTAACGACAACGCCGAACCCGAGGTTGAGATTTCCGTGGACCCGGGAACAACGGGACGCGGCCGTCGCCGCCGCAGTCAACCAGTTCGACCTGAAATTCCGGTGAACATCGATGAGCTGCGCGAGCTTATACAGCTAATCCGCGAGCATGAGTTTACCGAGTTTGAGCTTGAACGCGAGGGGTTCCGAGTTCGCTTCCGACATGGAGCCGCGCCTGTCTCCGAAACGGCTGGCGGGGGAGCAACTGCTTCCCGCACGTCTGAGCCCTCCAAAGACAGCCCGCCCGCTACCGAAGGTCATATTGCAACAGCGCCGGCGCATCCAGGCGCAAAGGCCCAAACCGCCGCTTCAGAAGATCAAGACCTCTACATCATCCCTTCGCCGATCGTAGGCACGTTTTACCGTTCGCCGTCGCCGACCGCAGACGCGTTTGTAAAGATCGGCAGCCCGGTTGAAGCAGACACTGTCGTTTGTATTATCGAAGCGATGAAGCTGATGAATGAAATTCAAGCTGAGACAAGCGGTGAGGTTGCAAAGATATACGTTGAGAACGGACAACCTGTCGAATACGGACAGCCACTGTTCGGAATCAAGAAGTAGCCGTCCAAAGTCCAATATCCAACGCCCAAGGTCCGGTTGGGACAAAGGACTTTGGACTTTGGACATTGGACTTTAGACTTTGGACAAAACATGACGCCGGAGATTAGAAAGTTTAAGAAGATACTGATCGCCAATCGCGGCGAGATTGCATGTCGCATCATCTGGACGTGCAAAGAGATGGGCATCCGCACGGTTGCCGTCCATAGCGACGTGGATCGCGACTCTCTTCACGTACGATTCGCCGATGAAGCTGCCTGCATTGGTCCTGCACCCTCCGCCCAGAGTTACCTGAATATTCCCGCCATTATCAGCGCCGCCGAGATTTTTAACGTCGATGCTATTCATCCGGGCTACGGTTTCCTGGCTGAGTCGTCTTACTTCGCCGAGATTTGCGCGGCCTGCAACATCAAGTTTATCGGTCCGCCTGCGGAGATCATCAGTTTGATGGGCGACAAAGTCGCGGCCCGCCGAGCCATGACGGAAGCAGGCTTGCCGGTGGTGCCCGGAAGTCCTGATCCCGTCACATCAGAAGCTGAAGGTTTGCTGTTCGCCCGCGAGATCGGATTCCCGGTTATCGTCAAAGCATCGGCAGGCGGTGGTGGCAGAGGGATGCGCATTGTTCACAAGGAAGAGGAGTTGGGCAAAGCGTTGGAAGCCGCATCAACCGAAGCCGCCGCTGCGTTCAAGGACGGTACGGTCTACATAGAACGTTACGTTCAGAATCCGCGGCACATCGAGATTCAAGTGCTGGCCGATGAATACGGCGATTGTATTCATCTCGGTGAGCGTGAATGTTCCATTCAACGCCGCCACCAGAAGTTGCTGGAAGAAGCGCCTTCGCCAGTGTTGTCACCTGAGTTACGAAACCAAATGGGTGACGCCGCCGTCGCAGCCTGCAAGAAGCTGGGATACGCCAGTGCGGGTACTGTCGAATTTCTGCTGGACCAGGACAATAAGTTTTACTTCATGGAGATGAACACACGCATACAGGTTGAGCATCCTGTCACCGAGATGGTGACGCTTGCAGATATTGTGCGGAATCAAATCAGGATCGCGGAAGGCGAACGACTCGGCTATACACAGGACGATCTTCTCATCGTTGGTCATGCGATCGAGTGTCGAATCAACGCGGAGAATCCGGAAACATTTGCGCCCTCGCCTGGAACGATTACGGCTTTCAACCTGCCGGGCGGACCTGGAGTGCGCGTCGACACCTATGTCTATTCCGGATATCGAGTCCCGCCGTTTTACGATTCACTAATAGCCAAGGTCATAGTTCACGCCCGGACCCGCGACCTGGCGATCGCCCGGATGAAGCGGGCGTTGGAAGCAATGGTCATTGAAGGCATCAAAACAACCATTCCGTTACACATGAAAATCATGGACGATCCCAAGTTTAGGGCGGGAGAGATTTCGACCAGTTTCATGGAGCACTTTTTGGCGCAAAACGGCTCAAAAATGACGAAAACTTTGCGTGGCACCGGTGCCCCAGCCGGATAGGCGTGGCCGGTTGCCGTTTGAGGTTTAGATGCCTATAATAATCGACTTTTCTATGGCCAGTAGGCTCATCTGAGGGGACAAAGAGATGTCATACGCAGTAATCAAAACGGGCGGCAAGCAGTTTGTCGTGGAAAAAGGCAGCACGGTTCGTGTTCCGTCGATCGAAGCCGAAGCCGGTAAGTCTATCGACCTCGAGGCCATGTTGACGGGTGGTGGCGATAAATCAAACGCGCCGGTTGTTGCCGCCGCAAAAGTTTCGGCGACCGTCGTTGATCATGGTCGCGGTGAGAAGATAATCGTTTTCAAGAAGAAACGACGCAAGCATTACAAGCGGAAACAGGGCCACCGCCAGGGATACACGACCATTACGATTGATTCCATCGGATGAAAAGAAAGTTCTGAGTTCTGAGTGCTGAGTCCTGAGTGACAAGCAACTCCATATCTGGAACTCAGGACTCAGCACTCAGTACTGGAGTTTTTATGGCACATAAAAAGGGAGTCGGCTCATCTCGGAACGGTCGCGATTCGCAGTCGCAGCGTCTGGGTCTTAAGAAGTTCGGTGGCGAGAAGGTGCTCGGCGGTAACATCATCGCACGTCAGCGAGGAACGAAGTGGAAGCCCGGTAAAAATGTCGGGCGCGGTAAAGACGACACGCTCTTCGCGCTGATTGAAGGCATAGTGAAGTTTGAGGACAAGGGACGCACGGGAAAATTTATTAGCGTGTATCCGCAGGAGCAGGCGTCTTCCGCATAGGCTGTGCAAAAAGAAAGAACGCTATTACGCGACGCCTGAGCCAAGTCAGAAAACTTAGCGCCGGGCGTCGCTTTCGATTTAGATGTTTATTGATCGCGCCAAGATTCGCGTCCAGGGCGGCAGGGGAGGAAACGGCGTAACAGCTTTTCGCCGTGAGAAGTTTGTGCCGCGCGGTGGTCCTTCGGGCGGTGATGGCGGGCGCGGAGGGGATGTTTGGATCGTTGCAGATAGCTCGCTCAACACGCTGCTGCATCTGCGTTACAACCCCGAGCACGTCGCCGATCGCGGCAGACACGGCGAAGGTTCGAATTGTTCGGGACGCGAAGGGGAAGACTGGATCGTAAGAGTGCCGGTTGGCACACAGATCTTTGACAGTAGCTCGGGAGAGTTTTTGCAGGACCTCGCAACTGACGGTGCGCGTTGGTTGGCGGCAAAAGGTGGGCGCGGAGGTTTTGGAAATTCGCACTTTGCCACTTCGACTAACCGCGCCCCTCGTTACCACCAGGAAGGCAGCGAGGGCGAAGAGAGAGAACTGCAATTCGAGTTGAAGTTGCTGGCAGACGTCGGACTCGTAGGTTTCCCGAATGCCGGGAAGTCGACCTTGATATCGACGATTTCCGCCGCCAAACCAAAGATAGCGGATTATCCATTCACAACATTGGAGCCTCATCTTGGTGTGGTGGATCTCGGTGATTTCCGCACGTTCGTAGTCGCCGACATTCCCGGCTTGATTGAGGGAGCACACGAAGGCGCAGGTTTGGGAGATCGTTTTCTTCGTCATGTTGAACGCACAAAGCTGCTTCTCCATCTGGTGGATGTCTCCTCCATTTCAGGACGTGACGCGGTTAGCGATTATCTGACGGTGAATCGGGAGTTGCGTGCCTACAATCCCGCGCTCGCGGAACGGCCGCAGATTGTAGTCGCCACAAAGATCGACGCGATTGACGAACCTGAACGGCTGGAGTCGCTACGCCAGCAGGCTGAGAAAGACGACTTTCCTTTCTTTGCGATTTCTGCGGTGGCCAATAAAGGAACGAAAGAATTAGTTGCTGCTGTCGCGGCCAAACTTGATGAGATTGGATCTAGCCATCAGACGGAGAAGATCGAGTTGGCCCTGTGACTGTAGAGAAGAGTTGTTGCAGAACCGCGAGCGATAGTGAGCGGATGTTGACACTCAAGCGGACAGCGGTTGTGTGATAACCAGAATTGACTTTAGCATCCGCTCGCTACCGCTCGCGGTTCTGCAAAGTACGTACCCAGGATTGTTTGGAAAATGGACAGGCAGGAATGTCTGTCCGACTGAGATGGATAAACGAAAACGGATTGCGATTTACGGTGGAACGTTTGATCCAGTCCATTCCGGCCATCTGGAAATCGCGAGACGTGTTTCGCAGTTATTTGAGATTGACGAGTTCTTGTTTGTCCCAGCGAGGCTGGCGCCGCATAAGCTGAAGCGCGAAGTTTCGTCCGGCTTCCATCGTTACGCGATGTTGGCTTTGGCCACGCGTGAAGATGCACGGCTTTGTGTTTCGACTTTCGAGCTCGAGCGTCCGGAGCGGCAGTACACCGTAGATACTCTTGAGCACTACTGCACGCGACTGGGAGAATCCGCCGATCTGTTCTTTGTTATGGGCGCCGATTCATGGTCGGAGATAACCAGCTGGCATGAATGGGAGCGGCTGATGAGATTGACGACCCTGATCGTCGTTACGCGTCCGGGTTTCGAGTTTACTTCTCCCAATGCGCACGATGCTGAAGTGGTCGATGTGCGCGGCCAAAGCGCTGGATTTGCAGTGGCGCTGAAGCGGGAAGGTGAAAAGAAGGTGTACATCACCGACGTAGTGAACCGGGACGTTTCAGCTACCGCGGTGAGGCAAGCCGCCAGTGAAAATGATTATCAGAGGTTGGAAGAACTTGTAACGTCCGAAGTAGCTAATTACATAAGAAAGTACGGTCTATATAGAAATACGAATGAAGCATAACTCAAGTGTAAAGGAACAATCGTTACACCCGACAACAACTGGGCATACTCAACTCAGGTCCACTCAAGAGCCAACACCGGCGGAGCTTGATGAAAGAATCATCACGGCGCTCACGGCAGCCGGTGAAAAGAAAGCGATCGACATCGTAGTGTTGGATTTGCGCGATATCGCCAGTTTTACTGACTACTTTGCGATTACCAGCGGCGCCAATGAGCGCCAGGTGCAGGCAATTGCCGACGGCGTTTCTGACACGTTGAAGAAGAACGGCACCAACGCGGCGCGTATCGAGGGCTACAAGACGGCTGAATGGGTACTGCTCGACTACGGTGATTTCGTGGTCCATGTGTTTGATGACAAGGTGCGCAAGTTTTATGACCTGGAAAGATTGTGGCGAGAAGCCAAACGGGTCCAGCTGCCCGATGGAATAACCGGCGACACTGATCGGGCCAACAGTTCTTTGAGAAGTGAATTGTGATTGAGATTGTTGCGCATTCAGATGCGATGCGCGAGGCAATTGGTCTCGCTGATCGAGTTGCGGCAACAGAGGCGAATGTCCTGATCACAGGAGAATCCGGTGTCGGCAAGGACGCCGTCGCCTTCTATATCCATTCACGATCAAAACGCGCGGCACAACCGTTCATCAAAATCGATTGTGCCACGCTTCCGGCGGGACTGCTGGAAGCCGAGCTTTTTGGTCATGAACGCGGAGCGTTTACGGGAGCAAGCGAGGACAGACCCGGTCGACTCGAAGCTGCTCACCGTGGAAGTCTGGTGCTCGACGAGATTGCCTATTTGACGTCAGATTCGCAGGCGAAACTCTTGCGCGTCATTGAGAGCAGGGAGTTTGAACGACTGGGCGGGCGGCGGACCATCAAAGTTGATGCACGTCTGATGGCGCTGACGAATGTGGATTTGACCGATGCGGTCAAACGCCAGCACTTCCGTGAAGACCTGTATTACCGGCTGAACGTTGTGCAGATAAAGGTGCCGCCTCTGCGCGAGCGTGCGGAAGATTTACCGGAGCTGGCCCGAACGTTCGTCAGATCATACGCAGCGAAGCACGGACGGCGAGTGACTGATCTAGCGCCGGAGTCCCTGTCGTTGCTAATGCGTTATGAATTTCCCGGCAACGTGCGCGAGCTTGCAAACACCATCGAACGCGCGGTGATTGTTTCTTCGGGCAAGCTTATCGAACTGGATGATCTGCCGCAGACAATTAGCGCGGCCGTGCAAGGACAACAGCGACGTGAAAGGCCGTTATCGCTGGCGGAAGTCGAAAGCGAATATGTAGAGCAAACGCTGGCGAGGACCAAAGGCAACAAGACCGAAGCTGCTCGCATTTTGGGTATCAGCCGCAAGAATGTTTACGAAAAGCTGGCGCGTAAGAAGAAGGATGAAGGATGAAGGCGGAAGGATGAAGAATGAAGAACGAACTGAAAATGCTGAAGGATGATCGTGGGAAAGTCCAGGCTTGGGGTCTTGGCGGACGCTTTTTCATCCTTCATCCTTCATCCTTCATCCTTTCTTGAGCGATGCGGCTTCGTGTTATTTGGACAGGAAAGACGCGCGACGTTCATCTGAAGGCGCTTATCGACGTTTACCTGAAACGGCTTTCCCATTTTGCCAAATGCGAAGTTTGGGAGCTGCGAGAAAGCCCGGGGTCGGAGAAGCGAGGCATCGATAAAGATTCGAAGCGCATCTCAGACGGACTGCACGAGGGCGCTGTACACGTATTACTGGATCCGCAGGGAGTTGAATGGACCTCGGAGCAGCTGGCGGATCAATTGAAGCGCTGGCAGGACGGCGGAACCAAAGAAGTGAGTTTTATCGTTGGTGGGCCAAATGGAGTGTCGGATGAGCTGTCGGCTCGGGTTAACAAACGTTGGAGTCTTTCGCGCCTGACTCTGACTCACGAAATGGCGCGCGTCGTGTTACTTGAACAGATATATCGAGCCTACACGATCATCCACGGGTTGCCGTATCAGAAGTGACTGCGCACGGATGCCCCAGGAAAAGTTGAGTAAATGGCCCTGCGTTCAGTCGACAAATTATCAAGTAGGGTGGAGGGAATAGACACATAATGGATAAAAGAAGGGTCAGAGTTTTTCGCGACAAGCTATTGGATCGTCGTGAAAGTTTGGTCGGCCAGGTCCAGCAAGCGGAGCTATACAGCCGCGAGCGCGATTCGGAAGCGACTCAGGATCCGGCTGACATGGCCGCAAATGCTTATACAAAAGAACTGCTGGTATCGATGTCAGACAACGATCGGCAGTTGCTGAATCTAATCGATGAAGCGCTGGAGCGGATGGAAGACAGTGGCTACGGCAAGTGTATTCGCTGCGGGCAGGCGCTGCCTGAGAAGCGATTGGACGCCGTGCCCTGGGCTCGTCACTGCGTGCGTTGTCAGGAGCTTCATGAGCGTGGCTTGCTGCCCGAAGACGAAGAATAGAGTTTTCTTAAGCTTGATGACATAATTACGGCCTCTCCGGTTAACACCAGAGGGGCCGTTATCTTTTAGGGTTAGTCGGTACTACGAATTAGTACGGCCACAGAGAACACGGATCAATACGGATAAGAAAACGAAAAGGAACTTGTCCAGCTTGTTTTTTTATCCGTATCCATCTGTGAAAATCTGTGGCAAAAAACTCTTCTCATGCTGTTGACTCACGGCATCAGCCTTGGCTTCGACTCGGTACTGGCACTCATCTATCCGCAGCTTTGTGGGGTGTGTGGTGCAAGTGTGGAGTCTCGTGCCGCGGGCGTGGCATGTGGCAACTGCTGGAAGCACACAGAAATATTTGATGGAAACGAGACCGTTTGTTGGAAGTGCGGACTTCCTTCTCTCGGAACGGTGCCTGTGGAAAGGCGCGAAGAGGTTAGTTGCCACCGGTGCGATGAAGATTCGTTCACGGCTGCTCGGGCTTGCGGAATATATGAGGGAGCGTTGCGCGCGTCGGTGCTTTCACTCAAGCGCCAACCGCACATTTCCAGCAAGTTGAAAGAGCTACTGCTCAACGCACAACGCCGGTTTCCACTGAATCAGGCGACGAGAATCATCCCCGTGCCCTTGCATCCAGAGCGAGAGAAAGCACGCGGTTTCAATCAGGCGAGCTTGCTTGCTCAAGAACTTTCATTTGCCTCGTCCTTGCCGTTAGACGAGACGAGCCTCACTCGTACCCAACATACTGAGCGGAATCGCGCGGGCATGGATGCAAAGGACAGACAAAAGACGGTGGAGAAGGCTTTTATGGTGACCCATCCGCGCATGGTTGCCGGCGAACGTGTCCTGCTTGTGGATGACGTGTTTACTACCGGAGCCACGGTCTCTGCTTGCTCCCGCGCTCTATTGGATGCTGGAGCGGCGGAAGTGTTCGTGCTCACATTGGCCCGACCACGACGTTACTAATTACTGACTCACCACTGGCAACAGTCGCCCTACTCTTCGTATGATGCGCTTATGAAAACTTTGTATCCACCAATCGAACCGTTCGACACTGGACGCCTGAAGGTGTCTCCCATCCATGAGCTTTATTACGAGCAAGCCGGCAACCCGAATGGCAAGCCGGTAGTATTCTTGCACGGTGGACCAGGTGGCGGACTCGTTGACGATTACCGTCGTTACTTCAATCCTGCAATCTATCGCGTGATTCTTTTCGATCAGCGCGGCTCTGGTAAGAGCACGCCACACGCAAGCATCGAAGAGAACACTACCTGGGACCTGGTCGCTGACATTGAACGTTTACGTGAACACTTCGGCATTGAGCGTTGGATGGTTTTTGGAGGTTCGTGGGGAAGCACTTTGTCACTTGCCTATGCGGTAACGCATCCGGACAGAGTTACCGAGTTAGTCCTGCGGGGAATTTTCCTGTGCCGGCCAAAGGAGATTCAGTGGTTTTACCAGGAAGGCGCAAGCTGGATCTTCGCTGATGTATGGGAGCAGTTTCTGAACGTCATTCCGGAAGGTGAGCGCGATGACATGGTCAGTGCTTACTATCGCCGGCTAACCAGCGACGATGAGAAGACCAGAGTTGAGGCGGCGCGCGCCTGGAGTATTTGGGAGGGAAGTACCTCGAAACTTTTCTTCGATAGCAAATCGGTTGAGCGTTTCGCGGATACGGAGTTTGCCCTCGCGTTCGCACGCATCGAATGTCACTACTTCATGAACAACTGCTTCTTTGAGACAGACAATTTTCTGGTCGACAACGTCGGCAAGATTCGCCACATTCCCTGTGTCATCGTGCAGGGGCGTTACGACGTGGTCTGTCCAATGACCAGCGCATGGGACCTTCATCGCGCCTGGCCGGAGGCAGATTTGCGCATCGTTTCTGATGCCGGTCACTCAATCACAGAACCCGGCAACATCGATGCGCTGGTCGATGGCACAGACCGGTTCGGCCAAACCGCGCATTGAGGGGCACAAGTGGCAAGTGACTAGAAAGCCCTTCATTTAGGGGCTTTCAGCGGTTTCTGAACCACCACTCTTGTCTCTCACCTGTCCCTTGTAACTTGTCACTCGTTACTACCCTCGCGTAATATCGGGCTCTTATGACTGGTCGAGTCTTAGTGCTGAATGCTTCGTTCGAGCCAATCAACGTGTGCAACGAAAGGCGCGCGGTGGTCATGATCTTTAAAGGCGTCGCCCGAGTCGAAGAACACAATGGCCACATGCTTCATTCAGCCAAGCTAACGATTCATGCTCCATCGGTTATCAGGTTGACGGAGTATATTCACATTCCGTTCGAGCGACGTTCGCTTTCGCGCAAGAATATTCTGTTGCGCGATCACTCGACCTGCCAGTATTGCGGCCGCCAGCATCCACCGTCAGAATTGACTTTGGACCACGTGCTGCCGCGCTCACGCGGAGGAGAATCGTCCTGGGACAATCTCGTCGCGTGCTGCAAGAAGTGCAATCATCGCAAAGGAAATCGAACTCCTGAAGAGTCTGGCATGCACTTGTTGCGACGGCCGCGCGGTTTTTCGCTGCATGTCAACCGGCAAATCATGCGCTACCTCGGTCGTGCCGACCAAACGTGGAGGAAATATCTCTTCTACGAATCTAACAATGGCGAGTGACGTTTGAATAATTCGCTCGTCGTGGATCCGCTAATCAGAAAGAGGAAGTTATGAACGAGATCGTGCTGGCAATCGGAGGCCTCGGAACTCCGGAGCTCCTCGTAATTGCAGTGGTTATTTTCCTGCTCTTCGGCGCCACGCGGCTGCCGCAGTTGGCGAAGTCGTTAGGTCAAAGCAAGCGAGCCTTCAAAGAAGGATTGGACGAGGCAGACAGGGAAGCTAAAAAAGAAATACCGGAAAGTAAATCGTCCTGATCTACGACAGAGTCTGCTCGCGGCCTCACTGGTTCAGCGCCTTCTTGCCTACAACCAGGGTTGCCTTCACGGTAAGTGAAAATTCAGCCTCGTGCCGATCCTCATTTATCAGGCGTCCGATTTCCTTACTGACTTCTTCGTAGCGGTCTGCCGGCAGTGATGCCAGCCAGCGTTGCATCAGGAAATCGGAGATGAGTGGCGAACTGAGAAACTTCTCACCCGAATCGTAATCAAACTCTTCAATTCTGGTCCAACTCGCGACCTCGTCAAGCCCCGCCTGTTCAGACATCTCTTCAACTGCAGAAACCGAAGGCAGGATTGAGATCAGACTTTCCACGTCGGACTCGTGGTCGGTTACACCACAGTTGTGGAGCGCCTCCCAGTAGGTTGAAAAGAACTCACCAAAACTCGAGAAGGTCGGAAGGCTGAGTGCCACCGTGGCACCAGGCGCCGCGACTCTCACCATCTCTGACAGCATTCCGCGTATTCGCTCGATCGGAACCAACGAGCCGTCTCCAATAACCAGGTCGAAGGCGTTGTCATCAAACGAAAGACGATCCAGGTCTTCACGACGGAATTCTGCCGCTTCCTTCAAGAACGTAGCCTTGGCGCGAGCCAACTCGAGACATTCTTCGTTTTCATCGATGCAGAGAAACTTTAGACTCGCACTGGATCGTTCCTGGACGGCAATGGCGTGAGCTCCCGTACCCGCACCCAGGTACAGCACTCGTCCCTCTTTGGGCAGCGTTAGGTGTTCATCGATTAACTCCCCAAATCTTTCGCCCCAGTCAGTCGCAACAAAAAGGTCTTGGAGGAAGGCCAACTCCTTGTCCGTTTTTGCCTGTGACATTGTTCTTCCCGCAGATATTCCTGCTGGTACGCCCTTGCTCGTTTGCTGATTGGTAGACATGACTCTGTACTACTCGTCCTCCTCAAAATATTTTCTGCCGCGTAGCGGCTTCGGGAGACATTCCATTTCAGCTTTCGCTTCCGGATCGCTATGGACATAGCGATAGCCTTCGCCGTAGCCGAAGTGTTTCATTAGCGGGGTGACTGCATTGCGCAAGTGAAGCGGAACAGGCTCGCGCGAGGTTTCAGCCGCATCACTAACGGCGGCGTGGTAGGCGCGTTTCACTGCGTTGGATTTTGGCGCGCGCGCAAGGTAGATCGTAGCCTGCGAAAGCGGAAACAATCCTTCCGGCAATCCGATTAGTTGCACAATGTCCGCGGCTGCCGCAGCCTGCACCATCGCTTGCGGATCAGCGAGGCCGATGTCTTCCGACGCGAGTATGCAGAGGCGGCGGGCAATGAACACCGGATCGGCGCCACCTTCAATCATCCGCGCCAACCAATAGAGGGAAGCGTCAACGTCGGAATTGCGCAGCGACTTGATCAGTGCGGAAGCAAGGTTGTAGTGGTCCTCTCCACCCTTGTCGTAGGCATAGTGTGCACGACCCATCGCCTCGATGACAGTTTCGGTTGTGATTTGACGCGCACCAGTTTCATCGGGCGTGGTTGATTCAACCGCGGCCTCAAGTGCGGCGAGGGCCACCCGCGCATCTCCCGCGCAGGAGTTTGCCAGTTGCTCCAGCAATGTCTCAGAAACGATTGGTTTGAGTGTCGCCAGTCCACGCTCATCGTCGGTTATGGCGCGCTGAAGAATTGTTATCACTTCAGTTTCTGTCAGCGGATTGAGGACCAGAACTCGGCTGCGCGAAAGGAGCGCGCCAGTCACTTCGAAAGACGGATTTTCGGTTGTCGCTCCGATTAGGGTGATGGTTCCGTTTTCGACGGCGTGCAACAGAGCGTCCTGCTGGCCTTTGTTGAAGCGATGGATCTCATCAATGAAAAGGATTGTCCTGTTGCCAAACTTTCGCTCCTG
>JALZOO010000049.1 GCA_030913905.1 Acidobacteriota bacterium | reverse complement strand
AAAATAATGTTGTCTTTCAGGAGTCGTGAGTAGATGTCGAACGCGCGTTCGCCGCGTGACGTTTGCTCGACGACCATGGGGACCAGAGCCATGTGTTAATTAACCTCTCTTGCTAATGACAAAAGGATGAAGGATGAATTACGAAGGATGAAAGAGTTTTAGAAGCTGGGCCTCGTCTCTTATTCATCCTTCAGCCTTCAGCCTTCATCCTTTCTTCGTTGCGCCACTCTTCATCTGAAACTTTTGCGGTTGCCACTAAAAGATCAAGAGCTTTGCGATTGCGCAACCTGTGCGCGATGCTACGTTCGCCCCCCTCCTTTGTCAAGACGGTGCGCACCTGCTCTACTGACTGTTGTGAGCCCTTCGCAATCGCTACGATCTCAGCATCAATTTCCTCTTTCGACACCTCGATCTTTTCCTCTTCAGCGATATGTTCGAGCAGCATCGAGCTGCGCACATCCTGCTCTGCCTGTCCCTTCAGTTCGTCGCGCGCGCCCTCCCAGTTGATTTCCTGACCGCGAGGATCTACGCCTCTTCCGATCATGTCGCGCACGACACTCTCGAGACGATAGCTCGTCTGCTGGTCCACCAGGCTCTGCGGTACTTCAAACTGATGTCCTTCGACAAGTTTTTCTATTAACTGCCCGCGCATGCGATGGTCCGCTTCGACGCCCGCGCGCTTTTCCAGGTCCTCGCGAATTTTTGAACGCAGCGTAACCATTGAGTCGAATTCGTCGTTCAGGCTCTTCGCCCATTCATCGTCAGCGTCAGGCAGCTCTTTTACACGAACTGACGTGACCTTCGTTGTGTACTCGACTTTCTTTCCCGCCAGCCCTTTGGACGAGAAATCCGCAGGATAGTCGACAACGAACGTTCGCTCCTCATCAACGTTTACGCCGGTCAGATTATCAGTAAACTCCTGCTGAACTCCCTTTGCCCCGAGCGTTACCTCCACGTCGTCAGCCTTAATGTTTTCTTCTTCCGGGTTATCCAGGAACTTTCCATCAACAATGACGGTGACGGTGTCGCCAAGTTTTGAGGGACGATCTTCAACCGGTCGCATCGCAGCAGACGACTCGCGCAGCGCCTCAATCATCTCGTCTACGTCAGTATCTGCTATTGGGCGAGTCTGTTTCGAGACTTCAAGGCCTTTGTAAGTTCCGAGTTCGATCTTAGGCAGCACCTCTACGTTTACGCGCACCGCGATGGGTTCGTCGCCAAACTTCTCCAACGCTTCGTTGGTATCCAGTTGGACATCGGGCTGTCCAATAGCGCTAGGTGCATGTTCACTGATCGCTGCATTGACTGCGTCAGGCACGAGTTCCTGCAAAGCTTCCGCGCGGATTTCGCTTTTGAAACGGGTTCGAACTACCGAACGCGGTGCGTGTCCCGGACGAAAGCCGGGCACCTTCGCCTGTTTCGCGTAACGGTCGCTGATCCGGTCATAAGCTTCGCGCACAACTGCCGGCTCAATCTCGATCTTGATCTCCTTGCGCGTGGGAGAGACGTCTATCAGTTCTGTCTTCATTAAATGCCTTTCGAAATAGCCAACAGCAAACAGTCAACAGCAGACAGCAAAGCAGTCAACAGCGACAAAGTGGTCGTAACGAGCAACGGAACTCTACAGGTGTTCGGCTGTTTACTGTTTGCTGTCTGCTATCTACTCTTTGGTGCGAAAGGGGGGACTCGAACCCCCACACCTTTCGGTACCAGATCCTAAGTCTGGCGCGTCTGCCAATTCCGCCACTTTCGCGTCTTTAGCCGATGTTGCAACTGCAAAAAAGAATATCACGTGAGGATTGCATTCGTCATAGACGCAACTCTTGATTCCGACTTCGCTTCTCGTGGGCTCCGATAGGAGCCGAATGTTTATAGCCATGAAGCTGGTGATCAAATACCTTCGCGGGAAACGAAATGCTCTCATTTCGTTTCCCCCGAACGGGGATTAACGATATCGCTACCTATAAACATCTCGCTCCTCTGGAGCGAAAGCCGAATGAGTATTATGCCACGCGGTAGGTTATTTTCTGATGGCCGAGGAAGTCTTTACCTGTTTCCTTCTTAATCAACCCGGAACGTTCGAGTTCAAAATACGCGCGTTGGATTTCACCCTTATCGACTGAGAGTTTTTGCGCTAGTGCAGCAGGAGAAGGAAGGGCTTCTCCGGAGGCGACGGCCTTGCTGGTAATCCGTCCCTCAATCTGTTCGCGCACCTGCGCGTATACGGGGCCTTCTGACAAATCCTTTAGTTCGAGGTTCATAATCTTTGTGTTGATAAAGTCAGAGACCCACCCACTATGCTTCGCACCCTCTCCCTGCCCTCTCCCAAAGGGAGAGGAATTGAGCAGGTGGTGCTGACCTCATTACCTTTGGTTCATACCGTTCTGGTAACCTTCGACAGTGACCTCGGTTTATCCGGATCCAATCCCTTAGCGTCAGCCAACAGCGCGGCGAACAGTTGCGCGGGGATTATATAAGGAATCGGCGCCACAAACTCGTCAATTTCTTTCGGCATTATTATCGATCGAGAACAGTCCGCTGCGACTTCCAGATCGCTGGTTATAGCCAACGTGTCCGCATGCAACTCTCGCAGCCGCCGGATCAGGTCTTTGACGCCCGGCAGCATAACACCCGGTGGCGCGAAAAGGATTACTGGAAAATGACGTTCCACCATTGCCAGTGGGCCGTGCAGGAAATCGGCAGAAGAAAAGCGCTCAGCTACCACGTAGCACGTTTCCATTAACTTCAAAGCCATCTCATACGCGTTTGCGTAGGCGAGGCCACGGCCAACCACCACGCAGTTTTCCATGAACACGTAACGCTGGACCAACTCGAGTATTGCCGGTTGTTGTTCCAGCGATCGAGCTGCGAAGTCGGGAATCGCTTCGTAGGACCATGCGGGCCTGGTATCGGCGAGCGCTGCCGCCAGCATGTAGAAGAGCATCATCTGACCCGTAAAAGTCTTGGTGGCGGCAACGGACTTTTCCCGACCACCATGCATCAACAGCGTCTCATCAACAGACTGCACCATAGCGGACGATGGTTCGTTCGTGATTCCTACCGTGCATGCGCCGCAACTGCGGGCATTTTCGAGTACCTGGTTGATGTCCTCGCCTTCGCCTGACTGAGACACGCCGATGACCAGCGCCCGCTCAAGTTTGAGCTTGGCCTTGTAGAGCGTGTGAACCGAAGGCGCGGAGAGCGAAACAGGAATGCCCGTCGTGATTTCAAGCAGGTATCGTCCGAAGAGGGCAGCGTTGTCAGAACTTCCGCGGGCGACCAGAACGATCAAGTCGATGTTGCGCGACTTAAGAAATTGACCCAATCGCGACACCTTCGCCGCTTCTTCTCGGATGGTGCGGGCCAAAGCAGCAGGCTGTTCGGCAATCTCTTTCAACATTAACGACAAAGTGATTTTCTCCGTTGTGAGTTAAGAGTACACCGAGGTTGTATTCGTAGTCGATTTAAGATAAAAGACGCAAACTTTCAAACAGGACGAACTGGCTTTCCTAAACATGTTGGATTCCGCTCCAGAAAACGTTAAAGCCGGCGAGCGCTTATTATCACTCGACGTGTTTCGCGGCATCACGATCGCCGGGATGGTCCTGGTGAACAATCCCGGTTCGTGGGGCAGCTTGTATTGGCCCCTGGGCCATGCGGAATGGCACGGTTGGACCCCGACCGATCTAATCTTCCCGTTTTTCCTGTTCATCGTGGGCACTGCAATTCCATTTGCTTTCGGCCGTCGTATCGAAAGTGGCGGCAGTAAACGCGATCTTTATGTGAAGATCATCCGCCGCACGCTAATCATCTTCGCGTTGGGTATGTTCCTCGCCGGATTTCCCTACTTCCAGTTTTCAACTATTCGTATCCCCGGCGTCTTGCAGCGCATCGCAGTCTGCTATCTGTTCGCTTCGATCATCTTTCTGAACGCACGAGTAAAAGTGCAAATCCTTATCACCCTGGCTTTGTTAATCGTTTACTGGTTGATCATGACCAGGCTGCATGCGCCTGGTTTTGCGACCGGCGATTTGAGCAAGGAAGGAAGTGTAGCGTCGTTTGTCGATCGCATTGTGTTTGGCCCGCACATTTGGAAGCAAGGCAAGGTCTACGATCCTGAAGGATTGCTTAGCACGATTCCCGCTATAGCGACGACAATGTTTGGAGTTCTCACCGGACAATGGTTGCGCGTCAGGAAGTCGAAACATGAAAAGGCTACCGGGCTATTCGTGGCTGGAGTGATCTGTGTAGTGATTGGCTGGGCATGGAACTCATACTTTCCGATTAACAAGTCATTATGGACCAGTTCATATGTGTTCTTCACCGGCGGGCTGGCGCTGGAGTTTCTGGCGTTATGCTATTGGTGCATCGACATCAAGAAGTACCGGTGGTGGACCAAGCCGTTCGAGATTTTTGGGATCAATGCGATAGTGCTGTTTGTAGGTAGCGGAATCATGGCGCGATTGCTTGGCCTGATTAAGATACCGCAGCCGGACGGAACGACGATTTCGTTACATACCTGGATCTATCGAACCCTTTTTCTTTCATGGGCGCCTCCGCACAGGGCGTCGCTGGCCTTCGCAATTTGTTTCATACTGGTCTGGTTGGGACTAATGTGGATTCTCTACACGCGCAAGATCTTCATCAAAGTCTAAAACATTGCCAACTCAACCCTGCAGCTTGCTGCCAAAGTTGCCATCGCCTCCAAACGCGCCTCGCAAACCTATTTTGAAAGGAAGATGAAATGCCAACTTACATTACGTTGCTGAAGTACACTCAACAAGGAATCGCGAAGGTCAAGGACAGTCCCAGCCGGCTCGATTCGGGTCGTGAAGCCTTCAAGAAGATCGGTGTTGAAATAAAGGACACGTATCTTTTGATGGGCCGTTATGATCTGCTCTGCGTGATTGAAGGGCCCGATGATGAAAGCGTAGCAAGAGCCCTGCTAACGCTTGGCTCCCAAGGAAACGTGCAGACTGAGACGATGAAGGCGTGGAATGAAGATCAATTTCGGCAGATAACGGGATCGATTTAGGTTGCCCGACTATGTCACTGAGGTTCAGCGTTGGTATCCCGGGCCTCGCAAGACCTTCCCGGCCAGGGCACTCGTTCGTTTACCCTCATCCACGCTGACCTGACCATTTGTGATGACATATTTGATGCCGGTGGGATATTGGTTCGGTGCTTCAAACGACGCGCGATCAATTACAGTCTTCGGATCAAAGATAGTGATGTCTGCATAGTAACCCGCACGCAATAGTCCGCGTTCTTGTAGTCCGACGCGTTTGGCCGGTGCTCCGGTCATTTTGTGAATGGCCTGCGGCAACGTCAGGAGTTTTTCCTCCCGCACATACCGTCCCAGGATCCTTGGGTAACTACCCCAGCCGCGCGGATGCGACTTCGCTCGCGATAGCGGGCCATCTGTTGCTCGGGCAGCACTATCAGTGCAGAAACTGACGAACGGCGCACGCATAGCCGCACGCATGTCGGCTTCGTCCATCATGAAATAGATGGCGCCGGTCTGCCCATGGTCGGCGAGAATCAAATCAAACAACGCATCGAGCGGATCTTTCTTCTGTTCGTCAGCAATTTGCGAGAGCCGCTTTCCCTGCGTACTCTCCAGCTCGCGGTTGACGACCGAGCCGATCAAAATCCCGGACGCGCCACCGCTGCCGAGGTAAATGTTTTCCCAATCGCGTGAGTCGGTAGTGATCTCTTTCTTCAACTGCTGGCGAACGCGCATGTCACGCAGTCGTTCGAGCATCTTCTCCGTGCCGCCTTCCAAAACCCACGGCGGCAACGATGCGCTTAACGAAGTGCTGCCCGCGATGTAGGGATAGATATCTGCCGTGATATCCAAACCCTGTGCGCGAGCGCCTCTGATTTTGGCCAAAACTTCCGGCATCCGTCCCCAGTTTTTCTTGTACGCGGTTTTCAAGTGCCATATCTCGACCGGTATTTGGGCCCGACGCGCGATCTCAAAAACTTCTTTCAGCGACTCATCGAGAGCATTCGCTTCGCTGCGCTGGTGCGTCGCGTAAATGCCGCCATACTGCCGCGCCACTTTCGCCAATTCCACGATCTCATCAGTTGTAGCAAAGCGCGCCGGAACATACTGAAGCGACGTGGAAAGACCGAGCGCTCCATCCTTCATTGCCGAAGCGACCAACTCCTTCATCTGTTCCAGCTCAGCAGGCGTTGGTGGCCGGTTGTCGAAACCAATCACATACGCTCTCACCTGCGTTGCACCGACAAACGTGCCGAGATTGACGCCACTGCCCTGGCGTTCCAGGCGGAGAAAGTATTCTGCGAGAGTGTTCCAATCCATTTTCAGATTGAAGCGACGATTGAAATCTTCCTGCTCCTTCACCAGACGTTCATTCATAGGCGCGATCGATTCGCCTTCGCCGGTGATTTCAGTTGTCACGCCCATCATCACTTTGCTCATCGCGCGTGGATCGATCAGCAGATACGTTTCCGACTGGCCCAGCATGTCAATAAAGCCGGGGGCGACGACCATTCCCGCCGCATCAATCACTCGTGCCGCGCTGGCATCCGGTAATTTCCCAATGCGAACGATTCGATCTTCTTTGACTGCCAGGTCCGCGCGGTAACCTGGACGACCGGAGCCGTCGATGACCAGTCCATTCTTGATTAGGAGATCGTATTCAGGCTTTGAAGTGGTAGTAGCGGTGGGAACAGAAGAGAAGAGCAGCATGGCCAAGAGGGGTAGGGAAAGTAAAACTCTGATCGGCATTAGTTCACCTGTGCTTGTTCATAATGAGTTTTGGAATCGTAATCGTTGCTACGCAGGTTGTCTAGATTCCCAAGTCTAAGAGCGGGGGCAAGCCCGCCTTCCCAACCCCGAGCTGATTGAAGTTGAGCATGGACAACCCGTTGAAAGGCTTTCCAGCGATTTGCAGAGACCTGATCGAAGTCTCAAAGTTGGGAAGGGTGGTTTACCCCCGCTCCGCATGGCTAGGAAAGCCCCATGTGACTTTCCCAATGCCTCTCAGTAGAATTCAACTCAGTGGCCACTAAAACAACTCTCAAACAAATCACCGAAGTAACTGAAGGTCAATTGACGGGTGACAAGGACATCGTTGTTACCGACGTTAGCCATGATTCGCGTCGTGCCGGGCCGGGCACTCTCTTTGTCGCCATACGAGGCGCTTTGCTCGACGCACACAAGTTCATTCCCCAGGTAATGGCGCAGGGCGCAGCCGGGGTCATCTCCGAACTCGAGCCTCCGGCTGAATTCCAACCTCAGGGAGAATTGCAGTCAGGAAGGGGGTATAGCACCCCAGCGGGGCTGCCCCGCCGGGGACCCCGCCCTGCCCCCGCTGCCTGGATCAAAGTCGACAACGTTCGCCGCGCGATGGCCTTAGCTTCGGCGGAGGTTCATGGTCATCCTTCGCGCGAGTTGAATCTCGTAGGCATCACGGGAACCAACGGCAAGACTACGACGGCATACCTTGTTGCCTCGATCCCTGAAGCCGCTGGAGAACCGGTAGCTATGACCGGGACAGTCGAATACCGCATGGGGCCCGAACGAAAAAAGGCAGAACGCACCACGCCTGAAGCCACGGACATGCAGCGCATGCTGCGCCAAGCCGTCAGTGCTGGTTGCAGAACAGCAGTGATGGAGTGTTCTTCTCAGGCAATGGATTTTCACCGCTGCGATGCACTGGAATACGCCGTTGCTGTTTTCAGTAACCTCACTCGCGACCATCTCGACTATCACAAGACGATGGAGAACTACTGGTACGCGAAACAGCGGCTGTTTGACGGGCGACTGGGATCGCGCCCGCGAGCTTCTGTAATCAATGTTGACGACCCTTATGGCATCGAGCTGGCGGACCGGCTGGAAAGCGAAGGATTGAGTGTGGTTCGTTATGCAGTGAAGGCGGAAGCGGAAGTCATGGCTCGCGACCCGGAGTTTTCGCTCGATGGAATGCGATTCAAATTGGTCACACCGGCCGGCGAGGTTGATTTTCATTCACCTCTGGTTGGCCCACCGCACATCTACAACACGCTCGCGGCGGTCGCCAGTGGACTGTCGTTGGGTTACGAGTTGAACGTAATCAAGAGTGCGCTCGAAAAATGCACCGGCGCGCCCGGCCGTTTCGAAAGAGTGCCGCACAAAGGCGATTTCGCCGTCGTGGTTGATTACGCGCACAGCGATGACGCTTTGCTAAACGTGTTGCGGACTGCTAGAGATGTTACAAAGGGCAAGATCATAACTGTCTTCGGGTGCGGCGGTGATCGCGACCGGTCAAAACGGGCGCCGATGGGTGAAGCAGCGGGTAGCTTGAGTGATGTCGTCATCCTTACTTCGGATAATCCGCGCACCGAGGATCCGGAGCAGATACTCGCTGACGCCGAAATGGGCATCAAAGAGACCGGCAAGCCTTATCGGAAGATCGCCGACCGGCGCGACGCAATTCATCAGGCGATTGCCGAAGCGGCGACTGATGATCTGGTTCTGATCGCCGGGAAGGGTCATGAGGACTATCAGATCCTTGGTCGGGAAGTTTTCCATTTCGACGACAAAGAAGTTGCGCGCGAAGCGCTGGCTAAGAAAGGTTAGGGATTGGAAAAGGCAGTGAACATAAGTGTGATTAAGCAATTAATCCTGTTGATTTGTTTAATGCTCGGGGGGTCTGCGTGCCAGCGCGCCCCTTCGCCATTGGATGCGAAAGGACAATCGAAGAAGAAAAAGGACCAGCAGCGCACAGTCGCCCAGGTATCAGAAACGTATGGGCCACCGGTCAAACTCGCCGACTTAGAAGAACGCGCCGTCAACGAAAGCAGTGGGCTCGCCGCCTCACGCACATCGCCGGGACTGTATTGGACGCATAACGATTCGGACAACGGTCCATTCATCTACGCCTTCGATAGCAAGGGCGCTCGGCGCGGCGTATGGCGCGTTACCGGCGCCGTGTCGCGCGACTGGGAAGATATCGCGGCAGGTCCTGGACCAAAGCCCGGTGCAAGCTATCTCTACATTGGCGACACCGGAGATAACTCGGGGAGACGTGCGGAGATTATTGTTTATCGGGTTCCCGAGCCACTCATAGAAGCGTCGTCCGTTACTTCAAGCAAGCTAAGGCCACTCGTTACAGAGCCCGCGGAGGCCATTCGTCTTCGTTATCCCGATGGAGAGCACGACGCTGAAGCTCTGTTGGTTCACCCCACCAGCGGGAAGATTTACATCGTTACCAAGGTCGCGTTTGAAAACCCAAGTATCTATGAATTCGATTCGATCGCAGGCACAGACTCGCCGACTACGTTGACGCGTGTAGGTCAACTCAACGTGCAGTCTCTTTTCGGGGGAATAATCACGGGTGGAGCAATATCGCCGGACGGTCAGCGCGTGGCGCTCTGCGATTTATTTCAGGGTTACGAGCTCGCACTGCCTGGCGCGAATACGCCGTTCGACGAAATATGGAAACAACCCCTGAAGACTGTTTACCTTGGAAAGCGCAAGCAGGGAGAGTCGATTACTTACCGGCTGGACGGGAAGGCGCTGTTGGCAACAAGCGAAGGGTTACCGGCGCCATTGATTGAGGTGGTGCGGAAACAGTAAGTGACACTGGAAGGTTCTCGTAGGGGGTCCCGCCAGGAGCCGAATGTTTATAGCAGTGATTAATCCCTCAAGACTAAGCGCCGTCAGGACAAATATCCTGGCGGCGAAAGACTTTTTAAGGAGACTCTATCTATAAACATCTCGTCCCTACGGGACGACGAGCACCGCTTCCCACGTGTCAACGCTATTCGCGCTAAGCTTTGTCTCGTTTGATCTTCTGCGAGAAGTACCAGTAAACCGGCAAGCCCGCCGCGATTATCGCCAGGCCTATCAACGACTGTAGTGGTGCATTCTTGATCGTGAAGATGATCAAATAGATCGTGACCAGCACAAACAAAGCCGGCACGACCGGATAGCCCCACGTGCGATAAGGTCTTGGCGCATCAGGCTCGCGCCGGCGAAAGACAAAGACGGCCGCAGTCGTCATGCCGTAGAAAAGCCAGAAGGCAAAGATCGCCAGGTCGGTGAGTTGATCAAACGATCCTGACAGCGCGAGTATTCCCGCCCAGACACCCTGCACGACAAGTGAAATAATTGGCACCTTCGTATTTCGTGAGACCTTAGCCAAACTCTGGAAGAAGACTCCATCTCGGGCCATCGCAAAAGGAATACGCGCCGTGCCCAGAATCGACGTCTGCAACGAGCCCCACGATGACAGCATCATGACCGCGGCCATTAGAGTCACGGCCAACGGGCCGAGAACTCGTCCTATCGACTCTGCTGCCACCGATGATGTAGCTGAAACACTCGCGACCTCGGT
>JALZOO010000043.1 GCA_030913905.1 Acidobacteriota bacterium | reverse complement strand
TGATGAGTGCCGCTTGAAGGACGACGAATACAGAACCCCGACTCGTCGGGGTAGCGACCGAGTCAAACGCTCAAGTCGGAATTGTTATTGCTACACGTCTTACTGCATTAGTACTCAGTTGAGTCCTTGACCCGGTCGCTACGCTATATATGAAAGGGCGCTCCCGGTTCTGTATTCGTCGACCCACTGAAGTTTTACGCTTCTAGCTCGGCACTCCATTCTTCACCCATCGGAGTTTTCTCACGCCTGCTGTTAATACTTTCGCCTCCCGCGCGTTTGTGTACTGTAACTGCATTTATCGCAGGGTCAGTTTTTACTGACTAGAGAGGCTTTGCATAAGAAGTGGAATTAGCGAACGCCTTCAGCGTTTGGTCTCAAGCCGGATAACGGACTGAAGGACTTTGCGCAAAGCCGACTACAGACATCTACCAAGGGAGCTTATTCAGATATGACTAGAAAAACCCGAACGCTTGCAGGAGATAACGGTTGATCCGAAGACCGTCAAGTTAGCTACCAACCCGAGCGACAAATAGCGGGTCTTCGTTACTCGCACGTGGCGTAATCATTAAGCCCGGCTGTGAAGCGTCAAGATGCTTTTCAGCCGGGCTTGATGTTCTTTCAGAAGCTCGCTGAGCCGCTCCTTCAGCACAGCTTCTGCGACGGACCAAAGGCTTGACGCTTAAAAGGCCTGGTGATACTTTACCGACGTTCATTACCTTCGGCGTCGGTCAATTACCGTTAAAATCAGAGTTTAGCTAACCCCGCGGGCCGGGTTTTTAACTGCTCCGTCCAACCGCAAATTTCTAGCGAGGAGACAAATCAAATGAGAAACCTGACTCAGGGTCTTTTGGTGGCGTTCTTCGTTTTCGCTGTCGGAGTCGCACCAGCTTTCGCGCAGGCGTCGAGTTCGACGGCCGAGTTGCGCGGACAAGTGACAGACTCTGTCGGAGCGGCGGTTCCGAACGCAACCGTGACCATTACCGATATCGGGAAGGGAACAATCCGCACGACGACAACTGACGACGAGGGCAACTATGTTTTCCTGAATCTGTTGCCCAGCTCATATGACTTGAAGATCGAAGCTGCGTCGGGAGGTTTCGCGCCAGGTACTCAGCGTGTCGAGTTGACGGTGGGTCAGCAGGCTAACATTCCGGTCCAGCTCGGCGTCGGAGGCATTACGGAGAAAGTAGATATCGTCGCAGGAATGGAAGTGGTTGACACGGATCGCACGCAGCAGTCATCCGTAGTTGATATACGTCAGATTACCAACCTGCCAATTAGCCGGCGCAACTATTTGGACTATGCGTTACTAACACCTGGGGTCAGTGATGCTGACAACATCGCCGACTCGTCGGACTTTCGCGTAGCCCAGACGCCGAATTCCGGATTGTCTTTTGGCGGCAACAATGGTCGCGGCAATTTGATCGCGGTAGATGGTGGCAGCACCAACACTGTTTCGGGCGGTGTTGAGCAGACCGTGAATCAGGAAGCCGTGCAGGAGTTTCAGGTCCTGCGCAACAGCTACAACGCCGAGTTTGGCGGAGCATCAGGCGGCATCGTCAATATCGTCACAAAGTCCGGGGCCAATAGATACAGCGGTAGTCTGTTTGGTCTCTTCCGGCATCAACGTTTCGATGCGCGCAACCCTTTTGATTTCAATCCTTCAGGGAAATCCCCGTTTAGCCGTCAGCAGTTTGGCGGCTCGGTAGGCGGCCCAATCAAGCACGACAAAACTTTCTTCTTTGCAGCAATCGAGCGCTTCAGTCAGAAAGAGACTACCTTCGTTAACCTGCTTAACAGTGCCAGCGTGTTTCAGATCACGCCTTCGCAGGCGAGTCTCTTCAACGCTCTCGCAGGGACTCCTTTTGCGCCGTTGGCGGTGGGCCTGCGCTCCACGCTGACAACCACGTCGGCCAACTTCCCTCGCACAGTCAACCTCTTCAACAGCGCCAGTGGTCAGTTTCCCTTCGAGTCGAGCCAGACGACTTTCAGCACGCGTTTCGATCACAACTTCAGCGTGCGCGACACAGCTTACATTCGTTTCAACCTCAACAAGTCAAGCTTTGAGAATCAGGCTGCCGGCGCGCTCACGGCGGTCTCGCGCGGGCGCACGGTGGACTCGTTTAACGGGGGAATCCTGTTATCTGAGAATCACCAGTTCAGCGACAGCACAGTCAACGAGTTGAAGGTTCAATACCGGTACTTCGACTTCGACCTTTTTCCGAACGATCCTATTGGCCCGGAGTTCAATATCGAAGGCTTTGGATTTTTCGGGCGCGACATCTTTTTGCCGTCCGCCACCATCCAGCGCGACTACGACATTATTGACAATCTGTCCCATGTCACAGGCAATCATACGCTCAAGCTTGGCGGCTCATTTCTAGCGAGTGACGTGTCGTCGAATAACGACACCTTCTTCGGCGGGCGCTTTAACTTCGGCCCCAATATTCCGCTGGCAAACCTTATCCCGGCCGCGACGCTGACTGCCCTGCGTACGTTTTTGACGGCGAGCAATCCGGCCCTGCTGACCAACGTCAACACACCGATCAACGCCTTGCAGTCGTTCAATCTAAACTTGCCAATCGTCTATCAGCAGGGTTTCGGCAGCCCCGCCGTTGACTCGTGGACGTATCGCTATGCGCTCTATGGCCAGGACACGTGGAAGGTGCGCCCGAACTTTACGCTCACCTATGGATTGCGGTATTCGATCAGCGACGAACCGTTTTATATGCCGCTTGACAAGAACGACTTGCAACCTCGACTGGGCTTCTCATGGGATCCGTTTCGGGATGGCAAGACTGTGATACGGGGAGGCGCCGGCATCTTTGCGGGCTACACCATCTACTCGGTGCCAAACGTCGCCAAGACCCTGAGCGGTTTCCCGGGCGACAACATCAACATTGTGCTTGCGACCGCCACTTCCGCGCCGCTGGGTGTTCCGTCTTCGTTCGCGATTTATCAAACCTTACTTGCGCAGGGGGTCATTGGCACTCGCACCATTACTGCGGCCGACTTAGTGCAGTTTGGCATCACACCCAGACCGGGAGCGCCCCTTGAGGTACGCTTCCGCGCTGAACCGCACTATGAAACGCCGATGACATACCAGGCGAGCGCCGGCATTCAGAGAGACCTGGGACATGGGACGTCGCTCGAATTGAGTTACCTCTTTACGCGCGGCCTTCATCTCACACGCAATCGAGACGTCAACCAATACAAAGCGTCTCTGGTCGTAACCGGTACGACGAACCCCTGCTTCTTCCGCCTGGGTGCAGTCCCGGCGACTTGCACCGGAACTGTCCCGGCTACTTCCGATTTTCTCAACCCGCTTCGCTTTCAGGACAATGTTTATGAGTCGTCCGCAAACTCGTTCTATCATGCGGGCACAATTTCTGTGCAGCGGCGCTTCGCCAACAACTTCAGCCTGAACGCGCATTACACTTTCTCGAAGTCAATTGACGAAGTCACAGACTTCAACAGCGACTTCTCGGCACAGAACCCCCTCAACCTACGGCTCGATCGCGCACTCTCTTCTTTTGATCAGCGACATCGCGCCGTTTTCAGCGGTGTATTTGCCAGCAGCGTTAAACGAGATTCGTTTGGTGACAAGCTGCTGGCGGATTGGGTCTTCTCTCCCATCTTCACCGCCGGTTCCGGTCGCCCTTTCAATTTGCTGCTTGGCTTCGACGCCAATAACGATGGTCGCTCGCAATCTGATCGTCCTTTTGACGCCGGTCGTAACACGGGTGTCGGCGAGCCGTTTTATAGTTTCGACGCACGCATTGCCCGGCGCTTTCCCTTCAAAGAAACGATGTTTCTTGAGTTGACCTTTGAAGCCTTCAACATTTTCAACCGGACGAACCTCGCCGGCATCAATAACGTGGTTGGCAGTTTGTCGAGCGATCAGAGAAGGATATTGAGCACTACCCGCGCACACGGCAACCGCGCGGCAGCGCCAACCGAACCGCTCGGCTTTACTTCGGCTGCGAACCCGCGGCAGCTTCAGTTTGGCGCACGTTTCAATTTTTGACACGCCGGCAAACCTGCGATAATTCCAACGAGAGCCCATGCACCGACGGGCTCTCCTTATTTTTTACAAGGATTAATCTAAAAACTCATGCCACATCATATCCATGAGTTTCGACGCTGCGACCCCTTTGCTAAAGCTCAGCGACACCGCTCGAGAAGCGCCGAGCACGAGCGACCTGTTAATGCAGGTAATAAAACTAAACCATTTTGTCACGAATTGATTTTCGCAGTAGTTGATGAAAGGTAAAACGATTTTTCTTTGGAGAGTCTTATGAATTTTCCTCGGTTTGTTGTTCGAGTGACGTGCTGTTTTAGTTTGATTGCTGTCGCATGTTGCTTAAATGCTTTAGGTCAAAGTCCTGTTCCACGATTTGAAACCTCTGAGTGTGCCGTTTCGATCCCCAAAGGTGAAACCGCAAAGTGTGGTTATTTGATTGTTCCCGAAAGCAGGAAAATGAAGAATGGCAAAACGATCCGTTTACCGATAGTCACACTCAAAAGCGAAAATCCCAATCCGCAGCCTGACCCGATTTTGCGGACGTTTGGTGGTCCCGGCGCGTCATCCATGAATCTGGTCAGAAGCAGAGGTTCCTCACCCTGGTTGAAAGATCGAGATTTAATTATTTTTGAACAGCGCGGGACAAAATACGCTCAACCTGCGCTCGAATGCCCGGAAGTCAATGACTCAAAAATTAACAGCGTCAGAAGACAGCTCAACTCAGTAACCGCCCGGAAGAACGAACTTCAGGCGGCAAGCGCTTGTTACAGTCGCCTGGTAAATCAAGGTATTAACCTTGCAGCTTACAACAGCGCGGAGAGCGCGGCGGATATTGAAGATTTACGGCGCATTTTGAAACTGGACAAAATCAACCTTTGGGGACTTTCCTACAGTTCACGATTGATGCTCAACGTGATGCGCGATTACCCGAACGGCATTCGCAGCGTCGTTTTAGAATCAAGTCTGCCGCCCGAAGTAAATTATGATGAAGTCGGCGTTGATGGCATTGTTTACGCTCTGAATCAGGTTTTCAAAAATTGTAAATTAGACGCCGAATGTGCAAAGGCTTATACGAATCTGGAAAATGAATTTTACGACGTGGTGAGCAGGCTGAATAAAGAGCCTATTGTCGCTAGTGTGAAAGATGAAAAAACTGGTGAAGCAAACGAAATAAAACTTGATGGAAATGATTTTGTCACCTGGATTGTTGACTATCTGCTTTCAGACAACGCCTCTGCGATTGCTGACGTTCCGATGGTCGTCAACCAAACTTTTCAAGGCAACTACGGAACCTTCAAGCGGTATGCAAACGCCAAAACAGGCACCAGCGGCGGATTAGGAATGCGTTATTCTGTTTGGTGCGGAGAGGAAATTCCGTTTGAAGATATGAGGAAAATCAAAGCCCAGTCATTTATATACCCAAGACTTAAAGGTTATGAAGTAATGTCATTGCCCGACATTTGCAGCGTCTGGAAAGTTCCGGCGGCAAAACCGATTGAAAACAAACCCGTCAAGAGTGACATCCCAACGATGGTTCTAACCGCCGAATACGACGCATATACACCGCCCGCCTGGGGACGGTCGATAGCCCAAAATCTGAAGAACAGTTTTCTTTTTGAAGTTCCCTGGGTCGGACACGGTCCGGCGTTTTCAGTGCCGTGCGTGAGAGAAATGATCGCAAGTTTTGTTGATAATCCGAAATCCCCTCCCAACTCTGAATGTTTAGTCAAAATCAGAAGAGACTATAGATTCGTTGTCAAAGAGAAGTAGTTGCGTGAATCGATCCTTATCGCCCACGTCTCTCAAGTTAGATTCAGACTGACCAGCACCTTCACTAGTCTTTACGCCTCGGGTCGTCTGCCGGATTCACGTACGTGATCGCGAAAGGACCGGTGCCATGAATCTGCACGATCGTTTCGCCGCTGGCAAAGGCGAAGTGCCGCATGTTCTTTGGCATTAGCGCGTAGGAACCGGCCGGCAACTGCTTGGCTGCCGACTCATCAAACTTGTCTCCCATGCCGATGTTAAGTGTTCCCTGGATCACGGTTACGTTTTCATCAGTAGGATGCCAATGCGGAGGTACCTTGTAACCGTCGGGGAACTTGGCTCGAATGGTGAATGAGCCGCCTGCCTTTGATGGGTCGCCGCTGACCACTGACATTGCGGCACCCGGCGGCAGACCCGGCGGGGCTGGTCCCCACTTGAGTTCCTCGGCCGTTGTCGCGATGTGGACTGCGTTCATTAGCCCTTGCTTAGTGATTGGCTTTTTGGTTGGGGCAAATGCGAATGAGATGCCTATGAGGACGGCAAACACTACCAGGGTAATGCGGAAACGAGTCATGACTTTTCCTCGGTCGTATTGTTTTTGGGGACGCAAATCCTATCAGATGTGCCAGAGAGTGTTGAAGACTTCTAAAGTTATAAAATCGCGTTAATTTGGGTACCGTCCGAAATTAACTTCGCGTCCCCGGGGCGCAATCCAACAAAGCCTTGCAGCTTCAACGCTGCGCGCGCGCCGCAGCTGAAATGCAGCGTTCGATCGCTAATACTTTGGAGGAGTAAAGATGGCCACACACCAGCGGGTACACTGGGGCAGAGACGGGCAGGTGGCGGCGCACGCGCCGGATTGGACTACCTGGAACGACCATGACCCCGGCGTGACGCTCCTCGTGCTGTTCGGCTTCGTGGCAGCCGGGCTGCTCTGGCCGTCGTCAGGGCGGCGACAGCGTGCGGGCTCGACGCTGTATCGCATGCTCGGCGTTGGGCTGGGCGCTGCCGGTGCCACGTGGCTGCTGCTGAGGCGCCGCCGGCGTAGGCCGCCTTGCGAGCGGGCGCCAGGTTCTAAATAGCGCCGCGATCTAACAACGGCATGCACGACGATTCGAAAAAGAGATGTCAATAGTGTTATCGAAAGGCCGTGTACTCGGGCCTGCTCTAATTGTCATGCTGGGACTCCTTGGCCTGTGGTTCGGATCGTATTCACAATTTTGGCTTGGCCTCATTGCGTTCTTCCTGGCGTTCGCTGGACTCGTGGTGATGTCCCACCTCGATTTGCGCTCGAGTGAGCTTGAAAGAAGGAATGGATGGAAACGCATCCGGGAACAGGGGAAACTTCGGTATCTCGGACGTCAAGTTCTCCGAGGTTGGCCCGTCTTGTTCTTTCTGCTGGTAATCGATTTGTCGAGTTCCTATCGGAGTGGCACAACCTGGAATCCGCGCTGGTTTTTTACGTTCTGCGCTCTTATGGTCGGCGGTTCGGTGGTGATCTCTCTGGGCTTGTGGTTTTGGCAGGAGAGAAAGTATGGAAACATGTCCTGATAACGAAAAGCTAACGAGCCTTGCAGATGACGGCCACAGCATGGTTCTCAACCAACCTCTTCTTTTGCTCCTTCAATGCTGACCGCGCGCGCCGCGGCCGAAGGCAGCGTTCTGGTGTCAGACGAAGGGTCATCCTATGAAAAACTCAATAATAATTGCTTTGTCGGTTCTCTCATTATCCGTTTGGATTTGTGAAGGCTTATCACAAGAGGCCGCCAAGGATCTGACCTCTCAATTTGAGAAGGGTGACATATCAGAACTTCAGCACAAACAGCGTGTTTTTGTCGTCGCTGACCGGCCTATCCAAGCTGACAATATAATCAAAGCGATGAAGAAGTATCCGGGCATCCAAGTGGTAAGCAGCGCTGCCGACGTTGAGTATGTGATTGCATATACTGTCGAACGGAAGAAATACAGAGTTTCCATAAGTGTACAGG
>JALZOO010000029.1 GCA_030913905.1 Acidobacteriota bacterium | reverse complement strand
TCAGGGTGCAGAACCCCACGCACACCGGAGTTAAAGGACTTCGGCGAGGTTAAAGGATGATCCTGAGTTGGCAGTTAGATAAAACTAACAAGAGTCAGGGTATTCCTGAGAACCGACTCCCGTTGTTAGATCAACAACTTTTTGCGTAGTGTCTGGGCATTGCGCTTCGCGCATCACTGCACGTTGAAAGCGGTCCATGCAACCAACGCTACATACAAAGATGTACGTTGGATTCTTAGCAATGATCGTGCCCGTACGACAGGCCTGAATTTGCATGAGTTTTTCTTGATTTGCATTGCCGGCAGTGCTCGCTGGCGAGCACATGAGTGGAACAGCCGACAGTCAGAGCGCCGTAGGTGCTCAATATTTATAGCCCAGGGTAAAGCGAGCGCAGCGTTTTACTGGAGCGCGGGCGTCCCGCCTGCTTCATCACCAATTCGCAGGTCAGGAAGGGGATCTAGCACCCCAGCGGGGATGCCCCGCTGGGGACCCCGCCCTGCCCCCGCTCTTGTTGTAACGCAAACTTCAGTTTGCGTTGGTTGGGGAAGACTCAAGTAGTTCCGAGTTCAAACTTTAGTTTGGTTAGCTCAACTTAGAATGTCTCCAGGTCAGGAAGGGGGCCAGCCCCCGCTCCTTCCTAGCGCAAACTTCAGTTTGCGTGGTTGAGGAAGACTCAAGTAGTTCAGAGTTCAACTTTAGTTTGCGCTGGTGCGGCTGCTCGCGACCCGCTTTCCAACTCTAGATGGTCGCCAATTTCTCCCTGGCTGATTGCTGTCGGCTGTTTGCCGTTTGCGGCTTGCGTAAGCATCAGACCTGCGATGTAGAGTCCAAGCGTCAAGAAAGATATGTAGCCTGTGGCTGGCGCAAACGTTGGTGCATCGAAAGTACCCAGAGAAACGCCGTGCACCAGCGCGCCGGCCACACGCTTGAGCCAACCGCCGTCCGGCGCGTAGAGACTGGCGAGTAGCATGTGCTTCAGCACGAATGCAGTCCCAAAGAGCACCACCAGGCTGCGTAACAAACGCCGCGCATCAAAGGATGAAAACTGATTGTTCCAAAGCGTCCACAGAAAGAAGAATGAAAAAAGCCAGTGCAGTAAACCACGCTCCGGCAACACGGAATTGAACGCCTGCGCGGATCCGAAAAAGAGCGTGAGCAACACCCAAATGTGAGCGACGTTGGTGAACGGAGGATTAGTGGTGGCTATCCACGAGCGAAACTCAATCAAACCGCCGCGCACAAATAGCATCATGAGTAGAACCGCGAGAACCAGCGTAATCAGTGGTGGAGGAAAAAAGATCAACGCGCGATCGTCTGCACTTACACGCAGACCGCCCAGCAGCGTTACCGTGAGGAAGATAAACGGCAACAGCACGTACCTGACGATCGCGTGATTCCTCGATTGCTGAATGCTGATTGCTGAATGCTGTTTGCTACTCATTGCTATTGCGTACTGCTCACTGCCCACTGCTCACTGCTCACTTCCTCTTCCGCATCACCTCGAGCGGGCTAAGATCGCTCCAGCTTCGTTCAGTCCCTTGTTCCAGCTCGGCCTTCAGCTCCGCCGCTGTATGTAACTGCAGATTTTCATCGTCGACTGTTAGCGGTCCGGGCGCCAGCGCAATAGCACGATTGACCGCCTCAAGCCCGCGCTTGAACAAATCCTGATCGTAGTAAACGCGTCCCCACCCTTCGCGATAAAAAGAGTAGGCGATGTAAAACTGCGTCTTTGGATCGGTCTGGGCGGGGTCAGCGCGCTGCCATTCGTCGCGCGCGGCGCGAAACTGATCGCGTCGAAAGAGCGCGAGGGCAGCATCAAACTTGGCCTGGTCCACCTGATAAGTGCCGGTCGCAACCTGGGCTCCGGTTGCCACCTCCTTAAAGTTGCGCGGCTCAGTGGCATATAGCCAGACGATCGCCGCAGCGTAAACCGCCGTCACCGCGAGCCCAATGATTTGAATAAGCCTCTGCTGCATACTCCGATTGTAGGACAGACACACTCGCCTGTCCCCTCCGCGCTCGGTTAATTTGATCGGTGAAGACACTCAAGTAGTTGAGAGTTCAAACTTTAGTTTGCTCTGATGAAGCGCGCGCAGCGCGTCGAGTCAAAGCGCCGTAGGCGC
>JALZOO010000016.1 GCA_030913905.1 Acidobacteriota bacterium | reverse complement strand
CGGTTCGGCTTTGCGGTCCGCTGCCACCGGTGAAGGACATTGACAAGAGCGCGATCATGGGTGCCCTGGTTCGAGATAAGAAACGGAGCGCCGGGCATATTCAATGGGTACTTCTTGAACGTCTCGGGCGGGCGCTAATTGTCGATGAGAAAGAAATTAGTTCGAACTTGGTGAGACAGTCGCTGCGCGCGGGATTGAAGAATTAGTGGACGAAACGATGAACATCACTGCACGTAAAGGTGAACGAGGGAGTGCGCGACTGAAATTCTTGATTGTCGCTGTAATTATCGGCGCCGTGGCATACGCAGGCTATCAGTACGTCCCAGTGGCGTATCAAGCCTATCAATTCAAGGATCTAATGCAACAGAAGGTTGATGCCGCTGTCGCGTTGGGACACTCCCCTGACTGGGTGCATGAGCAACTAGCAAAGAGCGCTCCTGATTATGATGTTCCCCCCGACGCTGAGATCGTTCCCACGAAACAGAATCAGCGGATGGAGGTAACGGTAACGTTTACAAGACCGATTGAATTCCCGGGATACACCTACGATTACACTTTTGACCACACCGCAAAAAGCACTGACTTCATCTTTAAGTAAACAGCCGTTTGATGAATACGAAAGGGGCGCAGGATATTCACTTTTCCTGCGCCCATTTTTTTTGCCCGAGTGCTCTTCAGTGCTGCGTGTTATCCAGGAAAGCTTTTAGTTTTCGCGAACGCGACGGGTGACGCAGTTTGCGTAACGCCTTCGCCTCAATTTGCCGAATGCGTTCCCTCGTCACGGCGAAATGCTGGCCGACTTCCTCGAGTGTGTGTTCCGACCCGGTAGTCCCCAACCCGAAGCGCATCTTGATTACTTTTTCTTCGCGGGGGGTGAGGGTGGCCAATACTTCGTCAGTGATCTCCCGCAGATTGGAAGCAACCACAGCATCGGCCGGATTCAATATCGACTTGTCCTCGATGAAGTCGCCGAGATGTGAATCCTCCTCTTCACCGATCGGCGTCTCGAGTGAGATCGGTTCCTGAGCGATCTTCAAAACCTTGCGCACCTTCGAAACCGGAATGTCCATTTTGCGTGCGATTTCTTCGCTGGTGGGCTCGCGGCCCAGTTCCTGAACCAGCGCACGCGAGGTTCGAATGAGCTTGTTGATAGTCTCGATCATGTGGACCGGAATGCGAATAGTGCGTGCCTGGTCTGCAATTGCGCGCGTTATGGCCTGGCGAATCCACCACGTCGCGTAAGTCGAAAACTTATAGCCACGCCGCCATTCAAATTTGTCCACGGCCTTCATCAAACCAATGTTGCCCTCCTGGATCAGATCCAGAAACTGAAGGCCGCGGTTGGTATACTTCTTCGCGATTGAAACTACTAAACGCAGATTTGCCTCGACCAGTTCGCGTTTCGCCTGGCCCGTCTGCTGTTCACCGACTACGATTGACTGGAGGGCTCGTTTGATCTCAACCGGACTGATGTTGTGATCGACTTCAATGTGCTGTAGCCGTTTCCTGGCGGCGGAAACACGCGCTTTGAACTGTTTCTGGTCGTCGACCTTGATCCGTTTCCTGCTGAGTTTCTCCGTAAAACTGTCGATCTCACGTTCCGCATCACGTACTTCCTTATGCACCGCGCGGATAGCATTGATTAACCGCTGGCGAGCGCGCTCGGTAACGTTAAGACGTCCAATCTCCTGGGCTATTTCGAGGCGGATGCGCGCAACCTTGCGGCGCAACCGCATGACCTTTTTGCTCTTCTTGCCGCGAAGCGCTTTCTGCTCGACCCGCAGCTTTTCCCATTCCTTCAGTCCCTGCTTGAAAAGCTTGTGAATGTTTTGAATGCCTTCAACCGTCCAGGCTTTGTACTCGTCAGCTTTGTCCTTGTCTTCGTCACCCGTTAGCTCCGCCTGTTCGGAGAAAACCACAATCTCGCGAATATTTACTCTGCCTGCTTCGAGCTCGTCACCAATTTTCAAAACTTCTTTGACTGCAATCGGTGAACGCGCAATCGCTTTCTGTGTCTTGAGCTGCCCTCGTTCGATTCTCTTTGCGATGGCCACCTCGCCCTCGCGTGTAAGCAACGGAACGACACCCATTTCACGCAGGTACAAACGGACAGGGTCGTTGGTTTTTTCCAGGGCGCCTGCCGAGAGATCGAGTTCGACATCTTCGTCGACGCCGTCTTCGTCGTCAGTGGCGACCGCTGCTGCCTGTTCGAGTAATCGTTCGTCGGAATCGGCTACGGGAATGTTGGAGCCTTCGAGTTTTTGCAGGACGTCTTCAATATCGTCGGGAGAGACGACATTCTCAGGTAACTCACGGTTGAGATCATCGAAGGTGAGGTATTTCTTGTCACCGCCTAACTCGAGCAGGCGCTCCATGACATCGTCGCGATCTTTGTCTTCGATTGTGCTCACTTAGGTTTCTCTAACCCGCAACGCTTCGTTGAGTAAGATGCTGGGAGAATCGCGGTGCGGAATCCCGGATCAATTCGCTTGAGCTATTTGGCTTTGAGGCTCGTAAGTTTTTCGAAGCTTGTCCAAGCCGCTGTATTCCGAGCTGAGTTGTTCAACCCGATCCATATCCTTGAGCCGTTCAGCAATCGCAAGTTCCGCGCTTAATTCACGGATTCGACGATCTATGTTGACTAACCGGATAGCGTCAAGACATCTTGCCGCCGTTAGCCGGCTGTCTAATTGCTTTTCTTCATCGCTTTGAACGCCCATCAAGAGCATTGGAAGCAGGTCAGTGACCGGACCATTACCAGATAACTTCTCGCTTAGCGCTGCGAAATCAGGTTCTCGGCTTTCATTCACAATTTCAATCATCGCGGTAAAGATCGGCGCTGTTACCAGTGCTTCATAGTCCGCGGGGTTCAATGTCGGAACGATTACTTGTCGTAACTCGCCGTCCGAAAGGAGTAACTCCAGAAGCTGGAGCTCCGCTGGTGTGGGTTTCGCTCCGGCAGTGACCGTTTTCGGTCTTGCACCGTAGCGTTCCGTGGCGCCGCTTCTCACTGACTGCCACAACTCTCTCTTCAGCGTGACGTCGGCAACGCGCAGCGAGTCCATGGCAATGTCAAAATATTCGCGCTTCTGAATGCGGCTGCGGACGGCACGAATGTATGGCAAGACTTCGTCAATCGCTGCTTCTTTGTCGGCGGGATTGCTGAGTTTGCGATCTCCCACCGCTTGATCGATTACAAATTGTATGTGGGGTTGCGCCTCGCCACGTTGACGTTGGTATTCATTAACGCCTGACTTCCTGATGAACTCGTCCGGATCTGAGTTATCCGGAAGCACCAGAACTTTGACTTCGAGATCTTCCGCCAGCAGTATTTCGATGGCTTTTTTCGCAGCCTGCACACCCGCAGGGTCGCCATCATAGTTGACTACTACTTTGCGGGCAAACCTGCTTAATAGTTTTACTTGATCCGCAGTTAGCGCGGTGCCGAGACTAGCTACAACGTTCTTCACGCCGTGTTGATATGGAACAATTAGATCCAAAAAACCTTCCACTAGAATAACGAATCCCTGCCGTCGAATCTCATCACGCGTCAGGTTCAAACCAAACAGATTTCGACCCTTTACGTATGCCGCTGTCTCCGGTGAGTTAATGTATTTCGCGTCTTCGTCTTTCAGGGTGCGTCCGCCAAAAGCGATCGGACGACCCTGCATATCCATGACGGGTACGATCAATCGCCCGCGGAAACGATCGTAAGAACCGCCTTCGTCTTTCTTGACCACCAGTCCGCTCTTTTCAATCTGCTCCTGGGTTGCGCCTTTCTGTCGCAGATGAACCGAAAGCGCGTCCCAACTGTCGGGCGCGTAGGCGAGTCGAAATGTTTGGCGAGTTTCGTCGGTGATTTCGCGACGCTTCAGATAGTCGCGAGCAATGCGCCCTTCGGCACTCGACTCAAGCTGCTGTTCCCACCATTCCAAGGCCCATTTATTAAGATCAATTACCTGGTCTGACTCCTGCCGCCTCGCTTCAAAGCGACTGTCATCAATCAACTTCGGCAAAGGCACGCCCGACTTTTCGGCCACCAGCTTGATGGCTTCAGGAAAAGAGACGCGTTCCATCTCCATCACGAAGTTGAACACGGAGCCGCCTTTGTGACAGCCAAAACAATAGAAAATCTCTTTTGCAGGACTTACCGAAAACGAAGGGGTCTTCTCTTTGTGAAAAGGACAGCACGCCATCCAGTTTGCGCCCTTCTTCTTGAGCTGCACGTAGTCCTGGATTACACGGACAATGTCAGCCTGGCGCTTGAGGTCGTCGATGAATGTTTGGGGGTAACGCATTGATTAGAGTTAGAAAAGAACCACGGTCGGGATGGTTATTACAAATTCACTGTTTCAATTCTACAACTGTCGCACCAGTTCCACCTTGCTCCTGTGGCGCGGCAACGAACCGTGCGACGTGGGGGTGGTCTTTTAACATTTCGGCAATCGCTCTTCTAAGGGCGCCCGTGCCGTGTCCATGAATTATCCGAACCTGGCTGAGGCTGGCCATCGACGCTTCATCGAGAAATTTATCAACAGCGTCGACAGCTTGATCAGTTGTTTGACCGATAACGTTAAGCTCGGAGCGACCATTTCCCTGCTCGCTCCTGAGATTGACCTCCATACTTTTCGCGTGACGTAGACTCGCGAACTTCTCAGTTTTTGATTTCGCCGGAGTCGACAGTTCGACCAGTTCGAGATTCTCAAGCTTTTCTCTCATTCGCAGAGATTTCACCCGAACCTCAACCTCATCACCCTTGATCTCGTCAACGATGCCAATCGAGCCGAAAGACTTTAACTTCACCTTGTCGCCGACCGCAATCGCGCGGTGGCTTGTGGTTTGATAAACGTCCTGTACTTCAGCTTCTTTCGAAACCGGGACGCCATCGCGGAGCACTTTTACGTCGCGGGATGGTGGGGGGAGGCCCCCTTCCTTACTGAGCGTTCTACCCGAACTGAGCGTTCTCCCTGCCTCGCGCTTCAACTCTCCTGCACGCTTCTGCATTTCGCGCTCAACCTTCGTGCGTGCTACTCGATCTTCTATCGTTGACAGCAACTCGCGCGATTTCTTTTCAAATTCGGTGATGTTTTGTTTAAGCTCACGCTCAAATTCCGCCTGTCGTTCCCGCTCGCGCCGCTCTGCCTGTTTATCAATAGAGGCAAACTTCTCCGCCGTGGCGGCACGCTCTTCTTCGAGCGCCCGGCGCAGGCTTTCAGCATCCTCCGCCTCGCGTTTGATCCGTCGCAAATATTCTGACGTCTGGCGCGACGAGTCCTTAACTGACTCGAGAGCCAGGTCGATCACCTGTCCGGGGATACCAAACCGCCGCGCAATCTCAAGCCCCGAAGATGAACCCGCAACCCCAACAATGAGACGGTAAGTCGGTTGCAAAGTCTTCTCATCAAACTCAACACTGGCGTTAAGTACTCCTTCCTGGTTTGCCGCATACATCTTCAATCCGCTGTAGTGCGTGGTAGCCATCACGTGCGCGCCGCAAATCTTGCGGAAGTGGTCAACGATAGCTACGCCGAGGGCCGAACCTTCTTCCGGATCCGTGCCCGTACCTACTTCGTCCAGGAGCACCAGCGCTGGAGCCTCACACAACTCGACCATGCGGGAAATATTGGCAACGTGTGAAGTGAAGGTTGAGAGATTTGCCGCCAACGACTGATGGTCGCCGATATCCGCAAGGACCGATCGATAAAAGGGAATGACGGCCCCGCGTGCGGGCACAGACAAACCGGACAGTGCCATCAACGAGAGCAGACCTGCTGTTTTGAGAACGACTGTCTTGCCGCCGGCGTTGGCGCCGGAGATGACCATGCTGTCATGTTCGTCATCCAGCGAAAACGTTACCGGCACAACCGCTCGGCCGGACTGGCGCAAATTTTCTTCCAGCAAAGGATGGCGCGCTTCAATTAGCTGAAAGCCACGACTCTCCGTCCTGATCGAGGATGAAAGACTCGCGTCGTCGATGTGCGGTATTACGCAACTGAACTTCTGATGAAAAACTGCTTTCGCGTTCATGAAATCGAGACTCGCGACAGCGCTCGCGGCCGTTGCCAATGCCGGTAGTTGCGCGCGCAGTTCTTCAGTCAGTGAGAACAGAATGCGCGCGATTTCCCGGGCCTCGGCTTCGTGAAGTGCCTGCAACTCGTTGTTGGCGTCGATTGTTTCCAGCGGCTCAACGAAAGCCGTCGCGCCTGATGAGGAATAACCATGCGCGACGCCACTAACACGCGCGCGGTGATCCGACTTTACGGGAAT
>JALZOO010000654.1 GCA_030913905.1 Acidobacteriota bacterium | reverse complement strand
GATGAATTCTTCGCGTCCTTCCTGGAAGAGCGTTTTGCGGTTGCTGCTGGTTTATCTCCAGTCGCCGCCGCGGCTTTCGCCTCGTTCTGATTAGTTTGGTTGGGTGTGATCGTTCGAGATTGTTGCTCAACCTGTGAAGCCACCGCGAAAGTGCGCGTAGGTTCCGGGCTTAGCAGAGCGTCCCAGCGGTATCGCGGAGTTTCGCGCTGGCCTGCGAGTCGTCTGAAGACAAGGTTTGTAACCGCATCGGTGATCCAGTTGTGATAGAACTCGCCGACTGAGGCCAACTCAGCATCAGGAGCGGGATTCATAAAGTCGATGGCGTACGGCACGCCGTCCTTGATCGCAAATTCCACGGTGTTGAGATCGTAGCCCAGCGCAGTGCAGAGCGTGCGCACGTCATGATTCACGCGGGCTGACAATTCCGGCTGCAGATAGTCGGGATCGTGCACGTATTGTTCACCGGAAAGATAGGGCTTGCGCGGATCGTAAGCCATGATCATGACGTCTTCCTGACCCACGCAGTAACAACGCACAAACTGATCAAAATCGACAGCTTCCTGCAGAGTCATGCACAGGGTTCCTGTCTGATCATACTCAGCCCAAAGCTCCTCGATTGAGTTGATCTTGGAAACATTTTTCCAGCCGCCTCCATCAAATGGCTTCATGAACGCCGGCAGTCCGACATAGCCAATGATGCCTTGCCAGTCCAATGGAAACTCCAGGTTGCGCAGGCTCTCGCTGACGATCCCCTCGATATAATCTTTCTGCGGCAGCAAAACCGTTTTCGGCACAGCCACGCCAAGCTTCAGCGCCAGTGAGTAGTTAAAGAACTTATCGTCTGCCGACCACCAAAAAGGATTATTGACGATGATCGTTCCTTCCAGCGCCATACGTTTCAGCGTCGCGCGGTAGAAAGGAACCTCATGCGAGATGCGATCGATTACCACATCGTATTCAGGTGGGGCGTCGAATCTTATCCCGCCGAGCTTGATAAACTCCGCGGTTACCTCGCCCTTTCCACGTTCATTGATGTTCCTGATGAGCGCGTCCGGAAAAGTCTTTTCGCGCCCTGCCAAAATGCCTACCCTTTTCATAAACAGCCGTCCTTTTCCTTAAACATATCCCCGTTCATCCCAGTCATAACTCGGGCCCATAGGGAACTAATTTGGTTGGTTTGAAAACCAAGGAGACTACGATTTAACCGGAAGCGTTGTCAATTCTGCAACAGTGTGACCGGTCTTGGGCTACTGGCAGAGTCGTACAGGCATCCGAGCGCCGTGGAAACCGCATCAATCAGGTAGTTTGCGGAAGCCCTGTGCTACAATTCGCGGGCTCAGTGACGCTTTCCCCGTTTAAGCTAATTCAAAGTGCACTTGTTCCAGAGGAGAACTCATTTCTTGCTTCGTTCATTTTCAGTTTTTGCCCGTTTCCTTGCGCTCGTGGCCATCGTCGTCTCTTTTTCCTTTGTTAGCGTTCCTGCTCAGGGCCAGACAACTCCATCCAGAGAGGCCCAGGCGAGAATAGACAAGAACGCGAAGAATTTCACGGCTGAGCAGATCGCCGAATCGGCCATCTACATCTACGGTACTCGCCCATTGCTGCTTCAAATTCGCCGAAACGGCGTGGAACGTGGCCGCATCTGTAAACCAACTTGTGAAGTGCCGGGAAAGACCGAGGAAGCTAGTTACGAACGACGATTTGTTCGCGGAGAAAGTTCGGAAAAAGACAAAGTGCGCGTCGATCAAAAGATGCCGAGTCTCGAGTATTCATTAATCTACGGTGACGGTCGTCTTTGGGGAATAATTAATGGGGCTTCGTTTACTCCTCGACAAGACGCCGCGACCACTTTTCTTTCGCAGCATCGTCACAGTCTCGATAACCTCCTTCGTTACAAAGAAGACGGTTCCACGCTCACGCTGGTGGGAAAGGATAAACAGAAAGGGCTCGACCTGTACATCCTGGACGTCATAAGCAAGGACAAACAAAAGACGCGCTACTATATAAGTTCGAAGACACTGCGTGTGGCTTGGCTTGAGTATGAAGATTCTATTGGTGGGGCTACACCAGTGAAGTTCAAACGGACATTTCATGATTACCGTTACGCGCAAGGTACTCTTGTCCCTTACAGGACCGTGTTATTGCAGGAAGGGAATCAGATGCAAGAGACCCGCATACTGACCGTTACCTACGGAATTAAGCTCGACGACTCGCTTTTCAAGAGCCCCGAGGCTTAAGCGCCACCTCCAATACCGACGATTCGAACTGCAAAAGGGGCTCTGAGAGCCCCGTTTTTATGGGAACCTGCGTCCGCCTCAGGCGTGTTATAGACTGCGGGCGGTTTCCGGGCGGGTTATAATCCGGCACCGTAGGTCGCCTGGTCGAAGGTGCGAAGCACCTCAACAAACAAAGAAACTCGTCAGCGCGTGTGAGAGCCTACCTGCCTGATGGACACACTTAGCACGATCGATAATCTAACTTTCTCCGCAGGGCTGCGGCGTGAGGTTGTTGCAGATCCGACTTCGGATCATGCACTGCTGGAGGCCACTCGAGTCGGCGACGAGGACGCATTTGCGCAACTGGTGAGCCGGTACCGAAATCAGATCACCAGTTACATTTATCGAATGACCAGCGATTACGACGGAGCCGTTGATCTGGCGCAGGAGACTTTTGTGCGGGTATTTCGCGCTGCCGACAGATATCAGACGAGCTACGCGTTCTCAACTTACATCTACCGCATCGCGACCAATCTGGCGATCAGCGAGTTACGAAAAAGGAAACGCAGGCGGTTGGTGTCGTTGACTGGATTTTTTCAATCGAAAGAAGGCGCGGAGCCGCAGGAATTTAACCCAGCCGACACGAGGCCACTCATCGATTGCGAGATGGTAGATGCCGAACGACGCCAGGCAGTGCAACGTGCGATCAGCACACTGCCGGAAAAGTACCGGGCACCGCTTATCCTGCGAGACGTTGAAGGAAGAAGCTACGAAGAAATTGCGCGCATATTGAAAACGCGTGAAGGGACGGTCAAGTCTCGAATTAGCCGTGCGCGCGGTTTCCTGCGAGAGAAAATGAGGGCTTATCTTTGAGGAGTAGTATGAGAACCATGAATTGCGCAAACGTACGTCGTGAAGTTGAAGAAGCGCCGCCGGGCGGATTTCTTAGTTCGCCTGCTGCAGAGCACCTGAGCAACTGCTCGGAGTGTGTGACGTTCAGGGACGAACAGACAAAACTGCGAGAGATCATGTCGAGTCTGGGGACTGTCAAAGCTCCAGATGACTTTGATTTTCGTCTCAGGGCACGACTAGCCGGAGAAAAGCCAGGCAGTGTGTCCCGGTTTCCCTTGACGAATCTATCGTTCGGCTTTCGCGCTGCCGCTTTAGCAACCATGCTGCTGGTGTTCGGCGCAACGCTCATGTTGGTAAGCATGAGATCGACACGTGACCACTCCCCCTCAGCAGGCTTACAGACTGCTCCGGTAACCGGAACTGAAGCGCCTGCTTCCGTAGCTTCGACCGCAGCGGCCCTTCGGCCGAGCGTCGGAGAAGTGACACCTAATTCAGCAGTTTCAACCGTCGCGCCTACAAGCGTTCCACGTCCGGTCAGGTCGTCGGCACTTGCGTCTGCTAGAAACACCGGGCGAACGAAAACGAGAGACCTGAGCGCTCGACAGGCGCCGGTTTTGAACTCAGATTTGAACGCACGTGCGTCGGATTTCCAGATTCAGGGTTCGCGTCAACCGTTGAAGATGTCGCTTGATGACGGCCGCGGAAGTTCGCGAACGATTTCATTACCCAGCGTCAGTTTTGGATCGCAAAGGGTATTGTCACAGAACACATCTCCGTTAATAGCCTCTGCAAGAGGTAGTTGGTAAGTAAGCAAGAGATTTACTAAGCAATGAGAACCGACAAAACAATTCGTTTACTGGCAATCATCATTCTCGGGGGCTTCGCCTGTCTTCAGGCCCTGGCCCAAACTCCGGCGCCCGCGGCGCCCGAAAAGCGCAAGACGACCGTCACCACGCGCATTAATCCCGTCATAGTTCAAAATGAGGACCTGGCACCGCAGGTTGTGACGATTTTGCACCGTCTTAACGGACTAAAAGTGTTTCGGCTGCTGGTCCGCTCACACGAGGAACTTGGCGCCATTGCTAACCTTGACGAAGCATTCAAGATCAGCACCAAAGTTCACGTGAACGTAATCGCCGGCCTGGCTCTGGATGATGGGCGGATCATCGCCGCGTGGCTGCCTGAAGCCGAAGCTGAAATGCCGCCACCCCCACCAGCAATTCAATATGTGCCGGACGCACCGGTGGGCATGACTCCGCCGACTCCACCGGCCGCTAGTGTTCCGCCGCAGCCTGGGGCGCGCTCGATGTTGATGCCCGGTCTTTCCCCGATGTCTCTCGCAGCGAATTTGTTGGAGCCGGCAGATCTAAAAGTAGTGACACGGGATGGCAAGCGGGTCAACGGCCATTACGTCGGACTTGATGGGCTAACAGGTTTGTCGGTCATTACGTTGGGGAACATCAGTCTTCCGTCCCTCAAAGAGCTCAATGAAGAAATCATCACTGTGGGACAGAAGCTTCGCGTTCTTGGACCACAACCGGCGCCTCGTCCCGAAGTGGCCGTAAAGGGTGCGACTTATGTGCGCATCGGAGAAACCGAGGCAACAGTGATGAGCATGAATCGTTCGCCGTCAGGAGCCGTTTCGCGTGTCAAGATCAAATCGGCAAAGCTATCGCCGGCTAACATCGGCGGCATCGCCATTAATGAATTAGGCGAGACCTTGGGCATCATCGACGCGGTTGAAGGAAACATGGCGACAATGGTTCCTATGTCTGCTGTGCGAAGCGCCGCCAAGCGCGTGCTCGAGCGGCAGGCGAGCGTGCCAAGACCATGGCTGGGCATTCGCGGTGAGCCTATCGGCGCAGTTTCGCTTGAACGAATCCAGGGCGTCGGTTGGGAGTTTGAACGCGCGCGCGAACTTGCAAAACACAGTTATGGAATTCTGCTGACTTCAGTTGTTCCCGGCAGCCCGGCGGCGCTCAATCATCTGAAACCTGGCGATGTGATCTTGAGTGTCAACAACGAAGAAATTCGAAACGGCGAGGAGTTCTCGTGGCTGTTGCAGGAGACCGGTCCCGGAAACTCCGTCAGCTTTACAGTTGCTCGTCCCGGGAAGCTCGCTGCTGAAGCCTTGGAGATCAAACTGAGCGAGTCGCCCGACCCTTTCTTTGGTCTGCGAACTCCGCAGGCGTATGCGCCAAAAATTGTCCAGCCGGGATCGTTGATGGCCCACGGCATCGAGTGCATCGCAATCAAGCCGAAGGTGGCAATGCGCTTTGGGGCAACAGGCGGATTGCTTGTGGTTTATGTCCAGCCCTCGACCGAAGCTTTCAAAGCGGGCCTGCGTCCCGGCGATGTGATTGAGGCTATTGATGGCCGGCAACTTTCCGGAGCTGCGGCCAGTGGCTCACTGCTGAAAAAGCTGGGCGCCAGTTCGACCTTCACCGTGGTGCGCAACAAACAGAAGCTGACCTTTACCATCTCCACGTCCCGCAAATGATTCCTCTCATTAGCACCGTGGCTTTTAGCCCGGTGGATTAAGGTCTGTCCCACAATCTGAAACCGTTTAAACGGTAATAATATACTTGGCTAACCACGATGCAAAAAGGCTTGTATAAACGTGAAAGCCGATCTAGTGGTCAGGGATTGTAGACTGAGTCTTAGTTGCATTATGACCTTTGCTCAATAGGGCGGGTGCTGAATGTATCCGTCCGAGTGTAAGAGAGCGGGCGTTGCCGGGGTGAGGACGGTGACGCCCTTTGCTTATAAGGCAGACCCCTACCCTACTGCCGAAAGGCAGTTTCCCTACCCCTAGACCTTCCTGCTACTCAGTAAGGCTAGAACACCAAACCAAGCGCGATCAGCAACAGATCAACTGTAGGCATATCGCCGGGCGACGTGAAACCAGTGCTCGGTACGTCGCCGGGTATTGCTGTTTCGTCAGGTGGCGGCGACACGATCCCAGTAGTCGGTACTTCCCCTGAGATCCCGGTAGTGGGTACTTCCCCCGCCACAGCCGTACTCGAAAGCGCACAAGCAAGCGCGATTGCTAATACAAAGCGTTTCATCTTCTGTTCTCCTTTTGGGTTTTGAGGTAAGTCTTATGCAAGACAGCTTGCAATGAGGACAGAATAGAGCAGAAACCAATCTTCTTGCAGCTTGGTGGTTAGAGAACTAATATCCTGCGCCGGAGTAGCAATTTTCCTTACACTCAAAGCGAAGGAGTTTATTACCGTGAAGATAGCCTTACCGAAACTTCGCACACCCCGCCCGATAACCAATGAAGAGGCCCAACAGAAATGCCAGAGGGCTTTACAGCAGAAGGACAGAGAGGACTACAAAGGCGCGCAGGAAACCATGCGTCCCCTATGGCGAGGCGTCGGCGAACAGCCAGACGCAAGCGGGCTACATCCTGCCGTTGCCGCTGAAGTCTTATTGACCGCTGGTATTTTGACTAGTTGGATCGGTAGCAGAGATCAGATCAAGGGCGCACAAGAAGCCGCGAAGAATCTAATAACTGAAGGCACTACTTACTTCGAGTCCATCAGGGACGTTAGGCAGATAGCCGTCGCCCGAACAGAAATCGCTTATTGCTATTTTCGAGAAGGTGAGTTGAACGAAGCGCGAATCATGCTGCGTGAATCGTTGAAAAAACTCACGCTAGAAGGAACTACAAGGGCGCGGGCACTCTTGAAACTAACAACAGTTGAATGGACAGCCGGACGTTTTTACGAAGCATTAGGAATCCTGAATGACAACGCCACGTTGTTTCAGAAGGTAAAGAACCATACAGTCAAAGGTTCTTACCATACTGAATTAGCGATCGTCCTTCGCAACCTTGCCACGGCAGAAAAGCGAGAGGATTATTTTATTCGGGCGATCAGAGAATATGCAGAAGCCGATCATCACTTCAAACTTGCCAAGAATCGGGTCTTTCGCGCCAGCGTAAAAAACAACCTGGGACTCCTTCTCTATAAGTTGTCCCGCTACAAAGAAGCACACAAGTATCTAGACGAAGCGCGACGACTAGCAATTACTTTCAAAGACCAATCTCGCATCGCACAGTTTGATGAAACGCGGGCGCAAGTATTCATCGCGCAAGGAAAATATAAAGAGGCTGAGATCGTGGCGCGTAAAGCAGCGGCGGCTTTAAGCAAAGGCGGCCAGAAGTGCCTAGTTGCAGATGCCTTGACCACGCAGGGGATTGCCCTCGCCCGTGCTGGTAGAATGAAACGTGCGAAGTACATTCTTCAAACTGCAATTGAGATCGCCTTGCAAGTAGACGCTCGTAACAAAGCAGGTCTTGCGGCACTGAGTCTAATCGAAGAAGTGAGCGATCTACCGCCTGCCGTTCTGCAAGCAGCGTATGAGCGAGCACGGGAATGGCTGGCAGACTCTCAAAGCCCGGAAGTATTGTCGAGGCTTAATAAAGCGGCTGGCAGGTTTGTATCCAGCGTTCGCGAATTGAGCACGGAGGACGCTACCGAAATCCTCTTAACGAAGGGCCGCAACCTGCAACAAATAATCTTGGAAACGGAACGCGAAATAATCAGACAGGCATTGGCTCAGACTAATGGTGGGGTAACTCGCGCAGCGGCGCTATTAGGAATGAGTTATCAAAGTTTGGCCTACATTATTCAATCCAGACATAAAGACTTACTAAAAGAACGCTCGCCAGTACGTCGCCGCCAACGGAAGCAGCCGTAAACGCTAGGCCGCTTTCTTTTTCTTCGCTGCTTTCTTTCTCTCGTACTCTGCCTGTCTCTTATCGATCACGCTCTTTGGGACAGAAATAAGTTGCTTTGCTAGTTTCTCAAAGCGTTGGTATTCCTCTGATGGTGGCTTAGTTGGTTTTGCTTTTTTCATCGGTCTTCGTTTCTTTCTGCTTTGGTTCTGCTGGCACTAACTTCAAACTTAATTGACTCTTATATGGCTTGGCAATTTTCAGCCTATGCCCGGCCACGTTACCGTCCAACGGCAACAGGTGTCCGCGTTTCTTCTTACCGCTTCCGTCAAGTGTGTAGAAAACGTCTGCTTGATAAAGCACGGCACTCGCGAGATGAACGCTGTCTGGGGATGAGAGTTTTATCCCGCGCTGGGCGTAATAGTCACGAATATCATGACTTAGTTTCCCGATCCGCGTGTCGTGATTGATCCAGACGACATTCCGACGCTTAAAGACGTTCTCGAACTTCGTCTGTGCCTCCTTCGACATTTTGCTTTCCAACACTTCCGTCTGAGTCATAATCGATGTGATTAAAACCACCTCGTTGTCATGCACGCGCTTAACAGTATCTTCGATTCCCTCCATCACAGTTGGCTCACAGGTTTCATCCTCCGCGTGGTTAGTCAAGTATATTATTACCGTTTAAACGGTTTCGCCGCTTACGTCCGCAACCTGTTCACCGGGCTGAAGCCGCGGTGCTAATGAGATTCAAACTGCCTTCTATCCTTACAATGGCCGCCTTCCGACGGGCTGTGATACTCTAACTTCCTCCGAAATCCAGATTATCCAGCAAAGTTGAGTAGGCCGGCGTCGTGTCTAATCCAGGAACTGTCAGTACACACATCTTGCACACGGCAGTCTCGCATTATCACGAGTTACTGCGCGACGAAGGTCTGGCGGAGTCGTCTCGCGCGATGCTCGATGAAGGTCTGGAGCGATCCAAGCTCATATTTGGCGGGCGCCGGCTGTCGCCTTACCTGCGTCCACACTTCGTCACTGAAGACGACTTTGCGCGTATCCGCAACATCTGCGAAACCGTCTGGTCGGCTATAGAAAAAGTAAAGAACGCCGCCATCGAAGACGATTCGATCATTACCGATCTTGGGGTTACCGATGTCGAGCGTGATCTCATCAGCATCGATCCGGGATACCGAGCAGTATCGCCAACCGCGCGGCTTGATTCGTTTCTTACCGATAACGCTTACAGTTTCGTCGAGCTGAATGGAGAAAGTCCCGCCGGCATCGCTTATGTGGATGCGGCGTACGACATTTTTTTTCAGTTGCCGGTGATGAAAAAGTTTGCCGAGTCATACAATGTCCGGCCACTCTATGGCCGTCGGTTAATGCTCGACGTGCTGCTCGATTCTTATGAAGAGTTTCTCGGCCGCAAGCCCGACACTGTCCCACAAATCGCGATCGTCGACTTGAAGGACAGGCCGACGCAAAAAGAGTTTGAGCTGTTCAAGGAATTCTTCGAAAGCGAAGGTTATCCGACAATTATCTGTTCACCGGACGAGCTCGTATTTGAAAACGGGCAGTTGCGCGCGGGCGACGTCAAAATTGACATCGTTTACAAGAGACTGCTGGTGAATGAATACCTGCCAATCATTGACCAGCATCCGGCGTTGCTGAATGCTTATCGTGCCGGAGCGATTTGCATGGTTAACAGCTTTCGTTCGAAGCTGATTCATAAGAAAGCTTTGTTTGCGGTTTTGACTGACCAGCGCCGGGCAGGTTTGTTTAGTGAGGTCGAACGAGACGCTATTAGCAAGCATGTCCCATGGACTCGATTGGTGCGTGACGAGAAAACGGACTACTTTGGCAAAGAGATCGAACTGCTTGAATACATCAAGACACACCGCGACAAGCTGGTACTGAAACCTAACGACGACTACGGCGGACACGGCATCACGATCGGTTGGAATGCAGACGAGGATGTCTGGCTTGATGCCTTGCAGAATGCGCTCGCAAACGGCGATTATCTGGTACAGGAGCGAGTGCCGACCGCGCGGGAAATGTTTCCGGCGCTCAAAGATGACGGTACTTTTGAGTTTGCGGAGCAATTAGTCGACCTCGACCCGCTGCTTTTCAATGGCCGAGTAGGTTCCGCGTTTACACGTCTTTCGTTTACTGAGCTCGCCAATGTCAGCTCAGGTGGCGGGATGGTCCCAACTTTCATTATTAGCGAGAAGCATGGCGGAACTTGAGGTTGCGTTTGAAGTCGCGAGCAGCGTGTACAATAATGGCTGCAAACCTTAGGCAGTGAAGGAGACGCCTTTGGTAGACGAGCTTAATGAAGATTTGCAGCCTGACGAGCGGCGACGTTATGACAGGTCGCGGCTGATTGTCGACGTATTCTTTGACGGTAAGGACGCGACGGGCGTGGCCAGCACGAAAGATATCAGCGAGGGCGGCCTTTACATGAATACGCAGGCCAACCTGCCGGAGGGTTCGGTGCTACTGGTGCGCATTCCTTTCCCGGATGGAAACCAGGTTGTCGCCAATGCCGAAGTCGTCTACAACAATCCATCGCGCGGGGTGGGCCTGAGGTTCCAAAACTTGTCGGAAGAAAATCGCGCGCTGATCGAACGTGAACTTGGAAGTGGTTGAACCTGAATCACCGGCGGGCATGCTGCGGTGGTCCGACCTTTCTGATGAGCTGCGGGAAAGTTTGTCAGGAAAACTTACCGGACTCTGGGGAGCAGGCAGTGATCAGGAGGCCTTTGACGCGCTTCCGATTGACAAGCAACAGGCACTGTTGTTGACTGCGTCTCGCATGCAGGCCAAACGGCTCTGGCATCTGGTCAGAAAAATCGACAACGTGTATGGAGAGGGAGGAGTAGGCATCGGCTTTCTGGCCTGGCCTGCACTTAAATCAACTCTCGATCGCCGGCGGGACTTCACGCGATTTCTGGCAAACCATGGAAATACCAACGGCGGCTTTTACGAAAAGGGACAATCGGGCGCTGTACTCCACTTTTTGTACGTAAACGGAGACCCGCGAAAATGGTATGTTCATTTTGATCTTCACAGCCCGGTGCATTCCCCGACCAGCGCTCTCAAACATCTGCGGCATGAGTTTATCGGGAAGGTCACGCCTGATTGGCGAATGATTAAAGACTTGTTAAAAGGGTGAATCACTACCTGGCCCAGTAGGAGCAACTAATGTTTGATCAGTTCACGCTTGGAATTGAGGAGGAGTTTCAAATTGTCGATCCTCAAACGCGTGAGCTGCGCTCGCACGTGGTTGAGATACTCGAGGAAGGCACGATGCTGCTGGGCGAACAGATCAAGCCGGAGATGATTCAGTCGATGGTGGAGGTGGGGACAGGTGTTTGCAAAAACATTGATGAAGCCCGCGTCGACATCACCCGACTTCGCAGTATCATTTCAAGTCTGGCCCACAAGAACGGCCTCTGCATAGTTGCCGCCTCAACTCACCCAATCTCTCGCTGGCAGGACCAGAAGATTTTTGAGGACGAACGTTACGAGCTCCTCGTCCAGGAACTTCAAACTGTAGCCCGGTCACTGCTCATTTTTGGTCTTCACGTTCACGTAGGCATGGCTGATCGCGAGCGCGCCGTTCACATCATGAATGCCGCCCGCTACTTTCTGCCGCACGTGCTGGCCCTTACAACCTCATCGCCTTTTTGGATGGGTCATAATACCGGCCTGAAGTCGTATCGCACCGAGATTTTCAAGCAGTTTCCGCGCACAGACATTCCCGACCACTTCGATTCCTACAGCAGTTTCCAGCGTTATGTGGACCTGCTAATCAAAACGAAGTGCATCGACAACGGCAAGAAGATCTGGTGGGACATTCGTCCACATCCGTTCTTTCCAACGCTGGAATTTCGCATTTGCGACATTCCCACACGTGTGGACGACACTATCGCCATCGCTGGTCTTTTCCAGGCGATCGTCGCCAAACTCAACCTGCTGATTGAAAAGAACCTCGGCTTCCGGCTCTACCGGCGCATGCTCATTCAGGAAAACAAGTGGCGGGCCGTGCGTTATGGGTTGGAAGGGAAGCTAATCGATTTTGGAAAACAAAAAGAAGTTCCGATAAAGGATCTCATCCTGGAGCTGCTCGACTTTGTGGACGACGTGCTCGATCCGCTTGGCTCACGGAAAGAAGTCGAACACATTCATACGATCCTCGAACGAGGTACTTCAGCAGACGAACAGTTGGCGGTTTACCAGGAAACGAACGACCTCACCGCGGTCGTCGATCGACTAATCGACCGGACCATGGAAGGCGTACCAAAGACCGCGCAGGTCGATCTCACCGGCGTGAAGACTTCGGCTTCAACAATCTCCAAGTAGAAATTACGATTCCGGCCGCTTTTCGGGTGGCGTCCTTGTTTTCAGTTATCTCTGTGTAACCTCCGTGTTCTCTGTGCCTCTGTGGTGAAGGTTCCCAGATAAGCACTCACCACAGAGACACAGAGGACACGGAGTACGCACAGAGATTATTCAAACTACGACGCTACCACTCATCTTGCCCGTTTGCGTGGCGACGTGCTTCGTCTCGGAAGTGGCTGAATCGCCGGGCACTGAGCTTTCTTCTGGACCCACTTGGCGCCCTTCGCGTCAATGCGCAGAATATCAATGGGCGGGCCGACATACTCGCTGCGGGCCATTATCTCCACCTCCAATAAACGGCGGACACCAGCAACAACTCCCTCAGTCCAAAAGCCGGGCGTCTCCTCAGGCAGGCCATCGATAGCTGCCGTCTCCCCGAGAAAACGCGTAACCACATCTCCCTGACAATCGTCGAGGCAGTCGTCCGGGATTACAGTGACTGCCATCTTTCCCGCCACCAGGGCCATTCGAAAGTTGCGGACAAACACAACCGGCTTGTTCTTCTCGAAGCCGGCAACCACAACCCGCAGAAAAGTTCGTCCTTCAAGTTTTTTCTGAAACTCGTCGGGAGAGTTACGCTTAACCTGGATCAGTTCATTAACCAGGGCGGTAGTGAGAAACCCGGTAAGGATACTTACCCTTTCAGCCGCCGTGCCATCAAACTTCAGTTGCAACGCGCGTCTGGCAATATCGGCAACCACGAAGCCGGTCTTCTTGTCTCTGAGCAGACCTTCAAACGCGATGAACAGGTTTCCTACCTGCTGAATTTTGCAAGTTTCGCTATTGAGCGCTTTGCCATAACTATCGGTAACTTTGCTGTCCGCTCCAATGACAATCTCCGTCGAAGTGCGAGCTACCACAATGGTGGTGGCCCGAGTTGAGTTGATTGAAGCGAGAAGGAGGACGAGAGAAATGGCTGAAAAGCTGGGCAGCGTCCGGCTGGTTAATTTCCGCATGTTTTGATCGAAACAGCTCGCGCAATCACAGGTGCACTAATTCGGCTTTTGATCTTTCTGAATTTCAGCCACCAGGAAACGGAGTGCCTCACGATTCTCTTTATCGAGTTGATGAGTTACTGCTCCAAATTTCAGTACCACAGAATTCGCGCTCGCAATCCTCTGGAAATCCTCAAAGCTTATAAGCGTATTTCCGATTTCAAACTTGACTAGCGAATCCTCTTTGCCCTTGGCCACCACGTCATAGGTGAGGTTGCCAATCTCTGCCGAATCCGCAGTGATCACGACACTCTTAACAGCTTGTACGTCCAGCTGGAATTGAGGCTGCGCATTAACAAGCAGCAACACGGCTTTCCTGGTGGCCGGACGCGCCACGACGCCTACAATCCTGAAGTTATCACCGAATCGCTTATGGATCTCACTAATCATTGGTCGCAATACGTAGTCAACCGATCCATCCTTATTCTGCTCTCGTTCAAAGGACAAACTGGGATATGGCGTCTGAGCAGCCGCAGGGATTGCTGACACGACTAGCAAAGCCAACAACCAAAAGTTTTGTTTTAGGATCCTCTTCATGTGTTGCCTTTCAAAAGAAATGGAAGAGCCTTCGTTAGCGCTTTCGCTGCGCCAGGTAATATTGCCACAACATTCGCGCAGCAACCGAACGAAAAGGTTTCCACGCTTCAGCCATCTCGAGCAATTCGTTCGGAGTTGGCCGAGCTTTCAGTTGCTTAAGCTTGGTTATCGCAATCGCTAGCGCCAGATCGTGGGCGGGCCAGATATCGGGGCGCCGCAGTGCCATCAGCAAATAGACATCAGCGCTCCACGATCCCAATCCTTTCACTTCCATAAGCGCGGCTTTGGCATCTGCATCGTTCATGTGCGCGAGCCGCGACAGGTCTAGACGTTTATCGTGTAACGACGCGGCGAGATCCAGGCAATAAGCTGTTTTCTGCCGAGTCAAACCCATGGACTTCAGGTGACCTTCGCCCAGCTCAATCATTCTCACGGGTTTCAACGGAACAATACTTTTACTAAGCCGCGCAAATATCGATGCGGCCGAAGCCAGCGAGACTTGCTGTTCGAGAATAATTTGGACGAGAGTTGAGAAGCCGGCTCTGCGGGCCCAAAGCGGCGGGGATCCAAAGTTCTTGAGTATGAGCGCAAGATCGGGATCGCGTTTGGCAAGCTGTCGAGCCGCGCGCGCCACGCCGGCTTCATCCAGGACAACTGTGGGCGCGATGCTTGTGAGAGGCGAACGACTCACTCAGCGGGCTGCCGTCTGGCGAGAGCGAGGTTGAGAAAGTTCTCAAAGAGAATACGGCCGTCGCGCGACTCGTTTTGATGTTCCCAACGAGTACGGCTCTTGTTCCAATCTTCAAAAGATTTTTCGAGATGAAACTGGACTGTGTAGATCAGTTGGCCCTCATCGCGCTTGACCATCATTTGGTTGCGGCAGAGATAGGAAGTGGCCAGGAGTGAAAACCCTTCGGGCACGCGATCAAGCTGGAGCCCATGGTTTTGCCAAACGCGCAGCACTCGTGCCTGCGTCGTGTAATCCTGCCATAGGAGCGAGGACGGATTGTTGATGCCGCTAAATATTGGATCTTTGGGATCCGTAATTCTGACAAATCGGTATTGATATTCGAGCGGGCGATTCTCGCGCTGCTCATGCTGTTCAAGGCGATCGAGCGTAATCACCTTGGCGCCGAAGGCGAGCCCGACAAGTTGGTGACCGCCGCAGATGGCGAGCACGGGAATTTCCGTCGTGCGAATAAACGAGCTGAATGTGTCGATTACTTCCGGATTGTAGTAATCGAAATCCCGCAGCGTGCCACTCAGAACTATGGCGTCGGGTTTGAATTGTTCGGCTGCCACCTTTACCGAGGCCAAATGTGTTACCTGGGTTGAAGGCTCTTTAACCAACCGCTCAACGTTGCTGACGATATTTTCGATCGCCATCGCGGCGATGCGCCGCTCGCGTTTGATTTCCAGTGAGACGGCCGTTCCCCAGTCGCTTCTGGCGGTGTCGGAGAGATCGTCTTCGTCGCGAAGCAGACTGTCGACAACCAGCACACGCACTTCTTCGATCTGTTTTTCAATCGGCTCGTAGCGGCAAAAAGTTTGCTGGTTGTACGGAAAGGGAAGGGCGCTACCGGCATCGACCGGCTGGGATTCGTCAATCAAGAGTTCTCGCGGTTCTTCTGTCATCAACACTATTAAACTTCGAATTCTCCCCGCACGCAACCTCAAAGACTGCTTCAGCTCTTGTGACGCAAACGGTTAGTTTGCGGTCGGAGTAATTAGTGAGTGCACAACCTACAATATACGCAAACTAACAGGTTGCGTTACAGAGTTAACTCCGCTGTTTTGTGCTCTGTCGAAACGACGGAACTGTAGCACCCGGGCCGGCGGCGTCAACTTCCGTCCTTACCCTCTCGATAAGAGACTTGCGCAGACGGCTTTTGAAACTTTCCGTTTTGGCCGCTG
>JALZOO010000627.1 GCA_030913905.1 Acidobacteriota bacterium | reverse complement strand
GGGCTGCGCCGCGGCCAAAGAAGCCCACGCTATGGCTGAACGCGCCAGAGATCGTGTGAAGACCAACTTCCCTGGATGGAAAGTGTCCGCGGATTCGTCCTGCGGCTCGCCCGCATGGGAGCTAGTGTCTCGGGCAGATCAATGGAAACCCGATCTGGTTGTGGTTGGTTCACACGGGCGCACCGCGCTGGGTCGATTTGTGCTCGGTAGTGTGTCGCAGCGAGTTTTGACCGAGGCCAAATGTTCCGTTCGCATCGCCCGCGGGCGCGTTGAGGAGCCAGGCTCTCCGGTACGGATCATCATGGGCATAGATGGTTCGCCTGGAAGCGAAGAGGCAGTACGCGCCGTTGCGGCGCGAACGTGGCCACCCGGCAGCGAAGCCAAAGTCATTATTGTGGACGACCCACTCGTGCCAACGATCGTCGGAGGCTTTATTCCTCCTCTGGTGAAAACTATTGAAGAATCCAATGCAGTTGATCGAGCCTGGGACGAAAAGATGCTGGCGAATTCCGTGGCATTGCTGAGCGGAACGGAAGTCAAAGTCATGAGCGAAGTCAGGCTCGGCGATCCGAAGAAGGAATTGCCTCAGGCCGCTGAAGAGTGGGGCGCCGACTGCATCTTCGTCGGGTCTGCCGGCTTCAGCAATCGCTTCGAACGATTTGTTCTCGGCAGTATTTCCGCGGCAGTAGCAGCCCGCGCGCACTGCTCCGTGGAAGTTGTTCGTAAGAGTTCAATTTGATACGCGGTTTCGCGCGTCGACTCGCTCTTGTCAAAGAGAGATGCCACCGAAATGATAACCACGCTTAACGACAGCCAGGCACGCGAGCTTCTCCAGTCGGCGCGAGTAGCCAGGCTCGGCTGCATTGCGAAGGGAGAGCCCTACATCACTCCGATCAATTACACCTTCGAAGACGACTGCGTCTATAGCCATTCGCTGGCCGGCTTGAAAATAGCCGCACTGAGAGGCAATCCACGGGCATGTGTCCAGGTGGATGAGGTCGACAGTGACTTGCGCTGGAGAAGTGTGCTCGCTTTCGGCGCCTTCGAAGAAATTGTTAAGCCAAGCGAGCGCGAACAGATTTTGAGCACGCTTCTCAAACGATTCCCGATGCTGACACCGGTTGAGTCGGCCCTTATCGGAGATGGTTGTACTCCGGAAGTAATCGTCTTTCGGATCAAAATAGATCGAATAACGGGTGTTTCTGAAGGCTAGGAGCCCATAGTGTTAAGGAACTAAATGAGCAATGATCGCTAATTCATCATCATCTGTGTCACCCGCGCTTGAATTCCGGAATGTATCTATCGCCTTTGATGATAAGCCTGCTCTGATTGACATAAGTTTTCAGCTTCATAACGGTGAGATGATCCTTATGACCGGCGAGTCGGGATCAGGCAAGTCTGTCCTGCTCCGGCTTGCTATGGGTCTGCTGAAGCCGGACTCCGGGCAGATCTTTGTGGGCGACCGCGAAATTGAAACACTTGATGAGTCGGAGTTATTGGCCATCCGCGGTGGCCTTATGGGCATGGTGTTCCAGGAAGATTCGTTATTTACGGGTCTATCGGTTTATGAAAACGTGGCATACCGGCTTGAAGAGCACAATTGGACGAAGCAGGACATTCAGAAGGCGGTGACTGAAGTTCTCGATTTCGTTGGTCTCGCCGGCGAAGAGGAGAACCTCCCTGAACATTTGTCCGGCGGCATGAAACGCCGACTTGAAATTGCTCGCGCATTGGTTGGCTGGCCCTCGATCATGTTGTTTGATGAACCCACTATGAGCCTCGACCCGATCGTTGCCTTGCAGGTCCTCGATTTAATACTACGAGCACGCGACATCAACAAAATCTCGTCAGTCTATATTACAAAAAAACTTTACGAGCTTACCTACCTAAGCAACTATGTGGCGCTGAAAGAGGATGATCGAATAACGATTAACGAAGCATTGTTAGATAAGTTGCCGATGACCAGGATAATTGTGCTTGAGGCCGGCCGGAGTGTTTTCACGGGCAGGCTTAGTGAGTTCGAAACCAGCGATTTAACGGCCGTGAGGAGGTTGCGGACATTAGACCAGCATAATCACTCAGCAGATCCCTATTTCCCTGATCCCTGGGACAAATCGCGTCGGCCGCTGGAAAAGCTTTTGTGAAGTGGTTCAAGGTTAATGAAATTCGATCGAGCTAGCTGGCAGAGGCAACGAAGAACGCATCAAGGTACACGATGGCTAACGTTCTTATTTTAGGCGGAGGGTTTGGTGGCGTAATAGCTGCCGAGTCGCTTGCCAGGCAACTATCGAAGGAACACCAGATTACACTCGTGTCTCGCAGCTCGAAGTTTGTCTTCTATCCTGAGCTCGTACGACTTGCGTTTAGCGAATGCAAACGGCAGGACATCTCAAAGGACATCTCATTCGATCTGCGCGAGGCGATGCTTGATCGCCGGGTTAGATTTATCGAGGCCGAAGTAGCTCGAATCAAACTCGAATCGCGCCGGGTAGTGCTCGCGCAGGGGGACGTCGAAGGAGAACTGCCATACGATTACCTGGTCTTCGCCCTCGGCCGCCGCCTTGCCACGGAGCGCATTACAGGTTTCTACGAGCACTCCCACAATTTGTTGACCCTGGAAGGGGCACTTAAGTTTGGCGAGGCCATTCGCGCGTTTCATGAAGGCCGCGCAGTGATCGGCCAATGTCCGGGGGCACGGTTGCCGGTTCCCGTTTACGAGACGGCCTTTGCTTTGGCTCGTTGGTCAGAAGAGCGCGGCGAAAAGGACCGAGTAAAAATAACAGTAGTCAGTCCGGATTCTGTCGAGCTTGAGTTTGGCGACGCCGATGTCGGGAGCGCTCTCCGCAAAGCTCTCAATGAACATAACATTGAGTACTTGCCAGATTTTCCTATCAGCACAGTGACGCCAGGGGCGGTAACCACAAGCAATGGCCACGAGATCAACCACAGCCTGTTGATGCTCTTGCCGCCGTTCCGGGGACCAGGGGCGGTAAGAGGATTGGGCATTACCGATAACGAAGGTTACATCGGAGTCGATTGGACCATGCGGGTACAGGGAGTCGAGAGAATGTATGCGGTCGGCGATTGCGTGAATTTTGGCGGGCCGAAGATGGGACATATGGCCGTGCATCAGGCCGAAGTGGCGGCGGCGAATGTGGCGCTGGAAATTGAGGGCCTCGACCCTGTCTCATTCTACAATCACGAGATGATGATGGTGATCGATGAAGGCGGTGGAGATACGATCTATCTTCATAAGGGCTTGTGGGACCATGAACCTGCAATCGTCCGGCAAGGCCGGTTCTGGAGTTGGGCCAAACGCGTTCACGATAAATACTGGTTGGCCACTTACTCATAGCGCTATAGCTGCAGGAAAAGGCGTAGGCTTTGTCTAAAGGTTAGCCACTACCCGCTTGAGCTTTTCATTTACCTCAGTGGCTACCGCGTTGAGAGTCGCATTGTTAGGTCCTGCCACCGACAGCATAGACTTCGCGTCTATAGCCGCAACTACAGACTTTCCGGCTTCGTCAGTCTCATAAACAATGACGTTGCAGGGAAGAAGCAGTCCGATGTTGATGTCTTGCTGCAGGGTCTTGTATGCAAGAGGCGGATTGCAAGCGCCGAGGATCACATAGTTGCGGAAATCTACACCGAGCTTCTCTTTCAGTTTCTCCTTTATGTCGATTTCACAGAGCACGCCAAAGCCTTCCTCCTTGAGCGCGGTTCGCGTTTTTTCCACAGCCTCTTCGTAAGGGAGATTAACTGTCTTACTGAATCCGTATTGTGAATGTTGTAGTTGCTGAGCATTCATCTTGTTTCTCCTGTATACAACCAAACTACATTACTAAGGTGAACGACTACACAAAGCTACCTTGCTACTTAGTAGTATTACGGCTCCCGTTCTATGTCACTCGAACCTGTTGCCTTGCTAACCGCGGCTGTCATCGTATTGTCCTTTAGTGCATCCGGTCGAGACTCGACACGGCACGAGTTAGCCATTCAAGTCTGGATCCCGAAACGCGGCAGCACCCAGCGCATCAGTACGATGTAAGCGGCAAAAAATATAACCAGCCATAACCATTCAGCCATTTGTTCTTAACTCCTGACTCTTGTGACCCGGAATCACTCGCCCACGGAGCTGACCTCAGGATCAAGTCGCGTCTCTGATTTGATTGAATTGGAGATCAGGCAGTTCTTTTCTGCTTTCTCCAGAATGCGACCCGCGCGTTCGATATCGCGGGCATGGTTAACGAGGAGTTTGGGACGCAGAACGACCTCGGTCATGATGAACCCTTGCCCCTCCAGCTTCTCCAATGTTCCTTTCGCATCCGTGCTAAAGCTGACGAATTCCAGTTTTGAGTTTTCAGCAATAGCCAGGAATGTGGTCATGAAACACGAGTTTACCGCCGC
>JALZOO010000581.1 GCA_030913905.1 Acidobacteriota bacterium | reverse complement strand
ATACCGAGGATGGCACGCACCGCATCGTGTACCGTGGCGACGACAACGACATTCATAGTCTTAACTGGAAGCCAGACGAGGTCGGGATCACGCATGAAAACTTATCCGCGGGGGGTGCTGCCGTAGCTCAGAAAGCTGCGGGCGACCCGGCGGCGTATTTCATCCCGAAGCACGTGAGTGCTACCTCAGGCCAAGAGGTTCAGTCCAGAAACCAGGTTACGTATAGAGGGACCGACAGTCACATTTATGAGCTGTGGTGGCACGGAGAAGACGCGGTCCGATACTGGGATCTCTCGAATGAGTGTCACGCTCCCCTTGCCGCCAGCGATCCGGTTGCGTACTACAGTGGAGGCGTAAAGCACGTCTATTACCTGGGTGGAGACGGTAGCATGCATTGGATCTGGTGGGTTCTTGGACAGGAAATCCCGTTGTGTGCCAATCTCACACTTCTGGCGTCGGCACCACTTGCGGTGGGCAAGCCCAGCGCCTTCGCTATTGAAAATCCACCTCGCTATCACGTGGTCTATATGGAAAAGGACGAGCCGCATCACATTCACGAAATTAACTGGAATGTCATCGAAGTTCCTTATTTCGACAGCCCAACACAACAATCAAACATACGAATCCGCGACGGGGCTGGCAAGATAAGTCCTCCTCAGGAAAAGTGATGCGGAACCGGCGGGTTGGGTATTGCCGTTGGCGCTTTGGTGTTTGTTCTGATCCGTGTCCATCGGCGTTAATCCGCGGCTAAGTTTGAATCCGCTTGCTCCACTTCTACCCAGGTTCCGTTGAACGCCGCCGTTCCACAAAGAGTGGGTCTTAAGAGGTAGCAAATCCGTGTAATCTGCGTAATCTGCGGATGTCGCTTTCGCCTTTGCGATTCATGACAGACCCTTTCCTCTTCCCCTTTTATTTCATGCCAGTGGACTTTGCGCTTCGCTCTTTGCGCTTTGCCTTCTCTATTCACGATTTACGATTTATGATTCACGGTTTAAGGTCCGAAGGACCGGCAGTGAATAGCCACGACCGTCAGGTCGTGGATCATTGTGGAAAGGTGTATTTTGAGGTTCGAAGGACCGGCACATTCAAGGTGTCGGCCCTTCGGGCCTCTCGATCTAATCAGGCTTGTAACCACGCGCTCACGCGCGTGGCTATTCAATGCCGGCCCTTCGGGCTTGCACGAATCCGCCGATTCTCTTCTTTATCAACCCAAGAATAGGAGAACCAAACGTGTTTTTCTTAATCGCAATCCTCCTGGCCGTTATCTCGTCGCCGAGTACGCAAACGACAGCTGTCACGATAACAGCCAGGCCCGCGCAAATTAATATTGCCAGAAGCGACACGGGCCAGCATTTGAACTTTGATTTCATTCTGAAAAATCAAACCGATGAAAAGTTGATTATCAATAAAGTCGAGGTGTCCGTTTATGACGCCGCGGGTAAACTGGCCCGGCGGGAGTTTTACGACGAATACGGTCGCAGCTCGCTCGAACTTGCACGATTACCGGCGATCGAGAAACAAAGCTCGGTGATGGTCTTTAATCCGTTTCACACTTTCGCAGCAAACGTTCCGCTCAACAAACTACATTACGAGTTCTTTTTCAGCACCGATGATCGCAAGAAATACTTCAAAGCTGCCATTGAAGTTACTCCCGTGTTTTATGAAACCAAAACGGATCTCATTCTTCCCGTGCGTGGCAGAGTCCTCGTTTGGGACGGCTACGATTACAACTCGCATCATCGCCGCTTTGATTACACGCAGTCGTTTTTTGTAAAACAGGGTCAAAAGACAAACTTCCAACGTTACGGTTACGATTTCGTCATCGTTGACGAAGATGGTCTGAACTACAAAGGACAACCTCGCGTCAACGACGATTGGTATCGAGCGCGGCCGGATAAGATGGAAGACTATTACAGCTTCGGCGCGCCGATTTACGCGGCGGGCGCCGGGCGCGTCGCTTTTGCGCAGGACACCAAGCCGGACAATCGGCAGTTTAATCCGGACGATCTGAAAACCGACGAACGCGCGTACGCCGGAAACTATATTGTGATTGACCACTTGAACGGCGAATACAGTTGGTTTGGTCACATCAAGCAAGGCAGTTCGCGCGTCAAGGTGGGCCAGAGAGTAAAGCAGGGCCAGATTATCGCCGCGATGGGCGCGTCGGGTTCGTCATTGTTTCCGCACCTGCATTACGAGCTTCGCAATGGCGGCGGCGCAAAAGAGGTGGAAGGCTTGCCGTCCTATTTTTCAAACTTCCGCCGCATCCTCGGCTCGCGCTCCGTGAATGTCAAAAGAGGCGCAGTCAATACGGGTGACATTGTTGACTGGCAGGTCCGAAGGACTGGAAGTGAATAGCCACGACCGTAAGGTCGTGGATTAGTTGAGGAAAGGATTTGAGGTCCGAAGGACCGGCACACTCAGACGGCTGTCGGCCCTTCGGGCTTTTCGCGAAGCGCAGCCTTATGCGGCCACTGAGGTAACTACGCAATAGCATCGTGGCAAGCCCCGTTCTGGTTTTTGACCAACGAAACTACCCTCAATTGAGGAATTATCTATTGAGAGCACGGCGCTTGATGTCACCGGGATGAAACTTTGCACATATCTTGTCTGTTCAGTTGTTGGTCTTGTCGCAGCTTCTGCGATCAGTTCGTGTAGCTCGTCCGTAGATTCGCAACCGACGAATGCACGTGTTCCGCAGCAG
>JALZOO010000574.1 GCA_030913905.1 Acidobacteriota bacterium | reverse complement strand
CCCTTCTTCTTACTCACCCAATCGCTTGCCGGCGGTATCCACTCAGGGTTCCAAATGATTTCGTTTGCCTCACGGTTGCCGATATAAATCGGATAATTCTTTAACCCCACGCCGACGTAGTAAGACTTCACCTCTTTGCCGTTTTGCCACAGCGTGAGACGAAACGACGGCACGTTTAGCGTGACACGAATGTCGGGATTGTCCGGCTCCAGCTCCGCGCGTTGAATGCGTCCACCAGTCAGCTTGTCCGAGCGTTCCGACTCATGCACAAGATCGTAAGCCGTTTGGGCGACCGCACTGTGCCGCATCGCGGTGATGAAAATAGCGCTAATCAAAAACGTTGCGATGACTACCCGGTTCCGAAGCATTCGGATAAAGCGATTGTGTGTTGAGATGAGCATGAAACCGGCGTTGCCTCAAAAGTGGATAAACTATGGTTGCGGCGCGTAGCGTCGCAGTGACTTTAGCCCGGCCTTTCAAGGCCGGGATGTGCGTCCGTCATCGCCCGTGCGTCGCGTCAGCGACGCGTGAAGGAAATTCGGCCCGTTTCATTCCGTCGCTACGCGACGCACCCAAGCGGATCTTCCCTCAAAACCCGGCCTTGAAAGGCCGGGCTAAAGTCAGTTCGACGCTACGCGTCGAGCCACTTGAAAACCAATATTTGTGGGAAGAGTAGCTAATTCTTAGGGGGATTCGGTAAGAGCTTAACATCTCGAACGGTAGGAAAGTCAACGCTCGCCTTTGCGCTTCTTCTTAGGCGGCAACTGTTCGTACTCGTCTATTTCGTTGGTGTGAATGATTCGGTAAACTTGCTTGCCTTTACTGTACTCGTCAACACTTGTAATTGAGTCCAGCGCCGGCATACCCGTCCTCATCGGGTTCAAGGGAGGAGTCAACGCCCGCTTTTTGGCCGAGGAACGACGACTAATCTTCTTCTTACCTTTTGCTCGAGGCATATCTTCCTCCTTTTTAGTGAACATTGGCGGCTTGCCTCAAAAGTAATGAGCTACCGAGAATGGGCTTCGCCCCGGGATGTGAGGCGGTGGCTTTGCCCCGCCGTAGACGAGCGTTTACCCATTTGGGCTATGCCCTCGGTGCGGCCTTTGGACTATGAATCAGCAGGGCTAAGCCCGGACCAGGGGCACAGCCCGTGAATAATTCGGCTCTTATCGGCGAGGCAAAGCCACCGCCGCGAAGCCAACTCGGGCGGCGAAGCCGAACTCTCAGCAGCACATGACCTTTGAGCAAAGCCAATATTAACCCTTCGTGACGTGTCTGTGAGCCGGCGTCAGAATACTCACGACTTGAACTCCATCTTTGTTATCGGGTGCACCTCCCAGACTACCGGCATCCGACTCTTCAAACTCTTCGGGCCAGGCCGCGAACCAGTTGCGTGGGTCACATCGAAGAACAGCGACCCCTCGATCGTCACCGGAATCGGAGGGTCAGGGAAGTCGTACCGTAAACCCGGTAAATCGCCGCCGAGATTATCGTCGTAGAATTTCTTGTAGGCGTCACGCGCAGCCTTCAATTTCTTATGCGACTTGGCCGAAGCAGGTGGCAATCCGGAAAGTTCCATGGTCATGTACATCTCAGGGCTGGCATTTGGGTTGCGGCCGAGAATCAAATGGTAATCGTTATCACTCTCCCGGCTTGCTGCGTAGATGAAGGCACTCACCCTGACGTTGCGCTTCTCTTCAGTTACACGGTCTGACTTGGCATCGCGTTTGATCGGCGGATCGTGATTTATCATGTCGCTTTCCGGGGCCAGGGACTTGATCAGCGTTTTCAGATCTTTAAAAGTTTCCATCTTCTTCTTGGCAATGGACAATTTGGCAGCCTTGCGCTGCTTTCCCTTAAAGCTGTCCCCTTTGGGCATTGCTGCCATAGCCGACGCGAATGCCATTGGGGAAGCCGCGGCCTGTTCATACTCATCCATCTCGTTGGTATGAATGATGCGGTACTTAGGGGCTGAGACGATTCCTCCCGCCATCGTCGCCGCCACTGGCGCCGATATCGAGATAATAGAGTCTCTCGCCGGCAAGCCTGCTCGAGGTGGCAGGTCGGCCAGCTCAGTGAGCGCAGTGCTGAGAGGTTGAGCAGTGGTTTTCTTTGCACTCGGTTTCTTTTTAGTTTTTTTCGGCATCGTGGGGTCCTCCAGTTTGAGTTGTTGAGATCTTATGCCAACAGAGAGCGCGTGCCTTACAGCGAAACTAAACCAGCTTCCAGGCCTTGAACACATCGACCAGGCCTGCGCCGGTGGCGCCGTCCTGACCGGCGCTGGCCTTCACACCGGGACGATCCGCGTTGCTCGCGGGGTTTGCTGAACCTTTTTTTACATCCTTGCACGTACGTTTCAATACGGCCTTCACGTCGCTCGGTGTCAATCCGGTATTCTTCTCCAGAAGCAAAGCACAAACACCGGCCAACTGTGGGGCGGCAGCCGAGGTGCCACTAAAAACTCCCCACCCATCGGACGCGGTCGTCTCGTCATGGCTTGAATTATCGAGATCGATTTCGCAACTGGAGGGAATCGGAAGCATGATGTAATCAGCATGTGGCGCCATACCGACCAATCCGCAAAAGTCAGGCACAGAGCGGCCAGAATAGATCTTGCTCTTGAAGGCGCTGGCGTAATCTGAGGCGCTCATTCCGCCATTTTCATCCACGAACACGCCTCCAGCCGAGATCACTTCCGGCATCATTCCCGGAAACGCGACATGACCATTGCCGGACGAGAAGACTACAACGACTCCGCTGGCGACTGCCGCCTGGATCTCCGCCTCCAGGGCTTTCAGTCCATTTGGCAATTGCGTCACATGTTTGTTGCTCAGGCGCTGGCCAGTAGCCGGATCGGCTTCGCACAGGTCATAGCCGAGACTGACGGAGATAACGTGCGGCTTGTGTTTCAACGCCTCTTGAAATCCTTCAAGTATGCTGGCGCCGCCTTGCGGATTATTGTCATCGTCCAACTTGATGCCGATAAAAGTAGCGCCGGGCGCTATCGCAAACACATTGGCCGATTCGCCGGTGCCGTGCCCGTTCTTGTCAGTCGTTTTGTTTGACGCGCTTGGCGCCAGCGCCACGGACGAAGTGTAGTTGTTAGCTTTGAAGTAGGGGTGCGAATGGGCAAAGCCACTATCAATCATGGCTACGCGCACGCCTTTGCCAGTTGCTCCCGCAGCGTGTACCTGGGTGACGTTGAGTAACCGCGGCACATCGTTTCGCACGCTCAAGTGAAAATATCCAACCGTAGGAGGCGTTGCCGATGGGCCTTTGGGCTTTGGCTTTGGTTTCGGCTTGGGCTTCTTTGACGCCATGAAGATGTGCGGCCATTGGATATACGCATCATCGATCAAGGTCATGATCGCCGGATCGGGTTTCCACTTGGCATCGGCCGGTGGATAGTAAAACGACTGCTTGCTGGCCTGCTGAGTCGGGTCGAGGTGGAAGACTTTCAGCTTCGTGCCGAACACTTTTTCATACAAACGCCGACTGCAGCGGACTGACGCGGTCAGCTTACCCTTAGCCGTAACCTCGAAGCCGCGGTGATGCAATTCATGGAGGGCCTTGTCCATATCCAGAGGATCCGGACGCAAAGCCGCGACACTGGCGGATGACAAGCGTGCCGGCAATTTTGTGAGTCCTAATCCATCCTGCGGAGAGCGAAAAGTGATGGCGATGCTAAGTTCGTCTGATGGTTTCGTGGTTTTTTTAGCGCGCGAGGTTTTGTGAACGGCTTGAACGCGTTTCATGGTGAGATCTCCTGAGAATGGTGTGGGGTTGCGGCGGAGGCGTCGCAATTACAAAGCGCAAACTCAACTTGCCTTAGAAGCGCAGGTAAGGTGAGGCGACAGTGATGCTCTCAACGTACTTTTGCAGCGGTTCCGGAACGGGCAAATCGCCGCTCGCGTGCCCACCGGACTTTCCAAAATCTCGAGTGCCCGGAGGTTTAGCCGCCACCTCGGTTGCTGTGGTTTTGAAAAGTTCCTCAAACGAGTCTTTACTTATCTCGGCAGAAACAGTGGTGCTTCCCTTGGCGGTAGGCTTGAGGCCAATCGACTTGATAATTTTGCGCACCTGTTCAACGCCCTCAGGCGTGCGCCACGGTTTCTGAAGCAAGATTTGTAACTTTATCATCTGCGTGGTGAAACGAAACGGCCATAGTTCTGAGTACTGAGTCCTGAGT
>JALZOO010000486.1 GCA_030913905.1 Acidobacteriota bacterium | reverse complement strand
GATGAGAGGCTAAGCAGCGGGCCCACAATATCGAAAACGCCGCGACCCGCATTGCCCTGGGAGTCGCTGAAAATACCAAAGGCCAGTGCCAAAATTGCCGTTCCCGCTGAAGCAAGAATCCACGGTGTGGGAAAATCTCTCAGGCGCCAGATGCCTAACGGGAGCAACCAAACAAATACATACCAAAAGTTCTGATTACTAATAATTCTCCAAAGCGCAACGAAAGGGTTGACGTCAGCGTTTACCAGTTGCGCGAGTTGCCACGGCCCTTGGAAATGCCCGGACACTCGCGCGTGAATTCCGGTTACCACGACCAAACCAACGATTGCCAACGCTATCACCCATTTGAGCGCCGGGAACCGTGCCTTATTTCGACGCCACTCAACGAACCACCAGGTCAGTGCGAATAAAGTAGAGAAAGGGACAAACGTTTCTTTAGCCGCAGCGCCAAACAATCCCCAGACGGGAAGTAGCCACCATTTGTCGCTCAGCAGACTCCAGGTCACCGCGGCCATAAAGCAGGCTTCACCTGCGTCGATCATACCGGCCAGTTGTAAGTTGGAAACAGCAAAATTCAAGAGATAAAGCAACGCACCGATCAAGCCCACCGCGGGATTGCCAAACACTTTTCCGCCTATGCTCACAATTAGACAGGCTGTCGTGGCGCAAAAAATCGAGGCTGAAACCAACAAACCAAAGAACACCGGATTCCACGTCGGAAAGTGCGCCAGTGCGAACCAATAAAAGGGTCGCGCCACATAAGGCACTAACACTCGAACTTTAAACCGGTCGGCGTAGGCTGATTGATTCGCGCCCGTGGTAATGGCGTAATACTTGATGGTGTCACTCAGTCCCGCAGTGACGCGCGGGTCAAACCGTCGCAGAGATGGATAACCCAAACCTCCGCAGATCAAAAAGAAGAGCGGCCATAGGAGTACAAACTTCTTGAGACTGGCGAACCAAACAGCTCGACTCATTAGTTGCCTGCTCCTGTGTTGCTTAGCCTTCCAGCCAAGCCTGACGCAACGCCTTCTGTTCAGGCGAAGCATCATTCATTTCTTCAATTCGATAATCAAAACGTTCGGGTGCGCCGAGCACGAGCGTGGCGCGAATGGTTCGGCGGTCACGTTTTACTGTAATCGGAATACGGTCGCCTGGCTTGTAACGGGCCAGACTGACGAGCCAGTTTTCGCGTTTGATATTCCTGCCGCCCAACGACAGAATCTCATCACCTTCCTCGAGTCCCGCGTCTTCTGCCGGTGAATAATTGCGAACAGTTCGAATGCGCATGCTGTCCGTGTCTTCCCAATCAAGAGTGATCCCGGCGTTGTACGGCTCACGCGCCACCGTCCGCACCAAGCGCAGACCTGCATAACCAAACGCCTCGTCGTATGGCAGGGTTTCCACGTCGCGGACGTGGCGCGCAAAGAAATCGCCGAGGTCATAACCCCCTACTTCAGAAGCTACACGTTGAAGGTCTTCCGGCGTGTAGCCCCGCCCGCGAAGATAGTAAGTGGCGTTAGGACTCTTCAGATAAAACTCGTCATACATGCGGCGCATGACGTCGGCAAGCGAGCGTTTTCCATTGGTTTTGCCGCGAATGATCAAGTCCAGGACCATTCCGATCAACTCGCCTTTCGGATAATAGCTGATAGCAGTGTTGGGCAGATTGGTCCGTTGCGCGTGTGGCGCGTCATCGAGAAAGGGCGCGGCGAGTGATGAAGCTTCCGCACTCATCAGACTCGTGCCGGGGGCATTTTCTATCGCCGTAATGGTTTCACTTTCGCGCTGCAGGAATCGCGTGCTCTCCCAAACACCTGAACGGCGCATCATCAGGTGCCCGAAGTAATTCGTGAACCCTTCTGCAATCCAAAGGCTGCGGGTGTTTGCCGGACGTGTGAAGTCCCAGGGACCAAGCTCAACCGGGCGAAGTCGTTTCACATTCCACACGTGGAAGAATTCGTGCGCCACGGTCCCCAGTGCGCTCATGTAAACGCCTGACTCGCCGAGCGCGCCGGGCTCGATGATCTGAGTCGAAGTCAAATGTTCCATCCCATCCCCGGAATGATCATCTGCGGCGAAATGTAACAGGAACGTGTAGGAGTCAAATTCCGGCGGGCCCCACATAGCCACCTCAGCGCGCACAATCTTCTCAATGTCGCGAACCAGCGCTGGACGTTTGCCGCCTTCGTCGCCAAATGAATGGACCATGACCCGATAACGTTTGCCGTCTACCTGAAATTCATCCACGGTCCAATCAGGCGCAATTTCGGTGGGCGTGTCGGCCATTAAGTCCCAGTTTGCGAACTGCCACTCGCGTTGGTCAGTACGATCCATCCATCCGTTCATAATTCGCCAGCCGGAAGGTGGTTGGATCTCAAGCTTTACCGGATCGGGTTTGTGTCCAACCA
>JALZOO010000484.1 GCA_030913905.1 Acidobacteriota bacterium | reverse complement strand
TTGCTATCAGGCCTCAGCACAAACACCGTTTCAGAAAGATTCATCTCACGTGCAATTTTCATCATCTGCTCGTCAGTTAATCCCTCAGCTTCGGGAAACACGGCGAGTGGATTGCCGCAAAAAGCAGTGTCAGTAAACACGTCGAGTTGAATAAAGCGATGGGTTGCCACATTGTCCATCCTTCTTAAAAGATGCAGCACATGATCGAGGCACGGAACGAGTTGGTCAAGCCGCGTCTGATGTGGATTGATCTGTGAGAAGATGTGAAGGGTCGGTCAGCTTGTTTGTTGCGGACAATAGAGCCGATTCGGGGACCAAGTCGGGCGACGTCGCTTAGCAGTAGGGCTCCTTCAAGTCCTGCGGCCAGACAAAAGAGATGAGGGATAGAGCCAGAAGTCCCAACAGCATCGGAATGGCCGCTACGCCGATCCACGGGTGGTACCACAAGCCGGCCAGCCCGATAACAGCGGTTAAGGTGAAGGTGTATCCGATCCAGGACGCTTTCTTAGTCAATCCGTAGAAGGCAGTAGCCAGTATCGCCATTGCCACGAAGCTCAAGGTCCATTTCACAAGGGCTGCGTCGCGTACGCTGTTGACCATTGACTGCGTGACTTCTGAACCTTCCAAAATCATTAAAATCGCTCGGTTCTCTTTAATGTCAAACACGGCGCCTGCAAGTCCGCTCACTACCGCCACCGTCGCCAGGTAAGCAGCCCAGGGACAATGGCGTCTAGACAACAACCAGCCGACCATGAAGTAGAGAAGCGCATAGGAACCAATCCAAATGAAGTCAAGCAGTAAAACCTTACGCATTACCTCACGATTGTGCTGAACATCCGGGCCGAGGATCAGACCGACTGAAGGGACGGAATCGACGAACTCCATTGCCATGACGCGGTTTTGAAACCTTCCTGGCAACTCTGTTGGCTCAAATTGTCTCGAAACGATAACCATCCACATTGCGATGACGATAACCGCTAACGCCACCATGCCGGTTAAACGAATGATACGAATAGCACTCATTTCAATCTCCTCGTTCCGTGTCCATCAACTCCAAAGTCTGGAGCTCCAATCCCAGGCCATTTGCATCAGGTAAAAGAGCCGCCCCTTCCACCCGAGGTGCCAGATGTCGCTAATGCCCATCACTGCAAAGAACACCACTACGATTAACAGTATGGCGATGAGCGCGTGCCACCAAACTTTCCTGCGGCGCATGTAGTCGCCCAGAAGTAACACAATCAGGTTGAGCACCACCGTCAACCCGAGAGCAGTAAAGGCAAAAGTCTTGACATTTGGAGGCCCAAGCGCGATTGCTCCGATGATCAGGAGTATTTCAAAAACATAGAGAAGCTTGAGCCAGTGAAAGAAGAAGAGGTTGAGAATACTGCCCGGCACTGCCACTTCAACCAGGCCCCAAAAAATTTGGCCCAATCGTGCTATCCACGCAAGCCGTTTGCCCTCCAGGTTGTTCTGGTGGGCCATGTCCTCAAACATCTTGCCGATCACCTGAGTTGAGCGTGAGATAGAGCGGAGCATGAGTTTTGCGTCGAGATTCCGGTCGACCTCATAGCCGGATCGAATGAAGGCCAACAACTGCTCATTCTCAAGACCGGCCCTCATAATAGTTTCCAGTCGCGATCTTTCCTGCGGACCGCGCAGAGGTTTTAGTACGTGGGCTACCGCGGTCTTGAGGGGAACACCCGCGCTGATTCGCACCAGCGCATCGGCGAGTAGCGTGCTGACTGCGGCACGGCTAGGGGGCGTAAGCTCTTCGATGAGGATAGAACTGTGCGCCTCGGTAATCAGTGCTTCTCTAACCTTCTTATCTTCCGGGTTAGGCAGCATCGCGGTAATGAGTCGCTCGGCTCCGTCGAGTCGTCCCCATAAGATGTCGTTCTGTCGCCAGACCGGATCGAGGAATGCGCCAAAGTGATGGAGCGCAGTGCCCGCGAGTTTTCGACGTCCGTTTGTCTTCTGTCTCTCTTCTCGCTCATTAATCAGACTGGGCGCATCCTCTGGACTTATGCGAATGATTTCGACCACGTCAGATTCGCCAACATCGGTGCCGAAGAGAATTGGAAAACTTATCTGATCGTAGTCGTCGAAATGGCTGAAGTAGCGCCAGAGATACTCGCGAATACTGTCAACGTGCGGGCCGTTGAGCGTAGGTTTGACACAGCGTGGGCTGGCTTCTGGTAGTGGTTTGCGAGGATCCAGAAGCGCTTTGCCTCGTTTCCATGCTGGATCAGAAACTGTGTCGAAGAAGAGTTGCCGAAGCGCAGACGCGGCGGAGTTGAAATCGTCTGCTAACTTTGAATTCTCGAGTTCGGGAACTTGCTGTCCGGTAATTATGTTGTAGGCGCGCCTGAGAGATTTATCTTCATCCACCCTGGAAAAGTCCTCGTCTGGAGTCGTATTAGAATCGGGACTCTTCCCTGCGGTCGCCTGGGTCTTTCGTGGCATCCCAAGCAGATAACTAATCAGATCCTGACTGAGCTTTATAGAGCCGATGCTTCGGGCAAATTCCCGTTGCACAAGTGAAGCGTCCGCGCCCGGCTTCGATTGAACTCGCCGGCCCGCGACGCGCAATTGCTTGAAGATTTCGTTTAACTCGCATTTCAGATAGGACAGTAGCTTTTGAATCTCATGTCGTTCCTCTTCTGAAAGAGTCAGATAATCAAGGGGCGTTTGTGACAGGCGTTTGAGCCCCTCAATCGCGCCTTCGTCGCTACCAGAAATCCGGGTGGGATCGATCGTACCCCTCTCATC
>JALZOO010000243.1 GCA_030913905.1 Acidobacteriota bacterium | reverse complement strand
GGCGGTCAACTGATTCAGACCTTGATCGGATTCACTCGTAAACTCTGTCCGCAACGCGGCTAATTGAACCAGCGCGCTATCGCACACTTCGGGCAGCTCGCCGATTTGAGGAATTCTGTTAAGAAGGCTTAAAAGCGGCTGCCAGGGGTTTCCCCCCTCCGCGTCGTTGGGGTCTTGTCTTACCTCGACGGTTGACAACAATCGCACCCATGGGACGAGCGTCTCCGCATCACGGCGAGCGGACTCGGTCTGGTGCTGGAGCGCGCCAACCCACCACCGTAATTCCTTGAAATTTACTTCTCCGTGCTCATGTGAAAGTGCGCTGATGATGTCTTCGAGTTCGGAAACCCGCCGCCCCAGCGATTTGAAGAGCAGGTGCCACGACTCGAGAGTTTCGCCGGCATGTGTTGAGATCAGTAGCTGACAGGCTTCAATCTCATTACGCAACTGACTGACCGTCACAACGTCCGTTCGCTGCCGGAAGCTGCCCAACTTTTCCGCTTCGTCTGCGATGGCCGCGATAGTGTCAGTGAGACCCTGGATAACTCGATCATCAAAAAGCGAGGTGTCAGGAAAGTCGATGCAAGCCTGTCGCATTGCCATGAGATGGCCGGCAAGATTGCCGCTGTCGACAGTCGAAACGTATTGGGGGTTAAGAGGCTGAAGCGTCCTGGTGTCGTACCAGTTGAAATAATGCCCGTGGAATTTTCCCAGCTTCCCCAGCGTGAAAAAAGTTAATTCCTGCCGCTCAACAAACTCCAGCGTGCCGACATAGCCAAGGTCATGCGCACACAACGTCGCCAGCGACAACAAACCAATGTTCGTCGGCGAAGTACGATGTGCTACCAGGGGTACGGGGTCTTCCTGAAAATTGTCGGGAGGCAGCCAGTTGTCTTCCGGCCCGACAAAAGTTTCAAAGAACCGCCATGTGCGCCGAGCTATCATGCGCGCGAAGCGAACTTCAACGGTGCTGAGTAGCTTGCGTTCGGGCGGGCGCCAGGTGCTGATCCAGTAGGCAACTGCCGGCGAGATACCCCACACCACAGCTAAGGTCGCCATCACGCGCCACGCCGCCGGTCTGACAAATGACGTGAGCACCACTGTTGCTGCCACCATCAACTCGGCCGGCAGCATGAACCATACGAATGCTCCGAAATTGCGCCGCGCGGACCTTTCCGCATCGGCAGCCGTAACCCATTCCAGCAACTTCTTGCGCGAGATCAGCTTTCGATAGGTCGTGCTAACGATGGCATCAGCCATCACCCAGGCTTGATGCGGCAGGAACACGATCGATAACGCAAACTGCGCAGAGTTAGTCCTGAAGTCGGTCCAAACGCTCCAAAAGTGGCTAGTCCACGGGACACCACGCGGGTGTATCAAGAGGCTGGTCGTAACATGCAGATAAACGGGAAACGCGATGGTAATAAGGGCAAACAAACTCCAGAACAGCGGTGAGCCCGGAAAAACGGTCCAGGCAGCCACGAACCACAAGAATAGAACCGGAGCCAGCAGGCTGCGACGCAGGTTATCCGAAATCTTCCAACGCGAAATAAGCGGCAGGGGGTTAGGAGTCTTGCGACGCTGGGCGTCCGGAATAGTCGGAAACACCCAGTGCAGAATCTGCCAGTCGCCCCGGGTCCAACGATGTTGCCGTTTGGCATATGTGTCGTAAGCCTCGGGATACTCATCGAGCAATTCGATATCCGTGACGAGCGCGGCCCGCGCGAAAAGTGATTCAAACAAATCGTGACTGAGCAGCGAATTTTCAGGAACACGATCCGCAAGGCAGGTTTCAAAAGCCTCGACCTCGTAAAGACCTTTGCCAGTGAAGCTCCCTTCACCAAAAAGATCCTGATACACATCCGACACTGCTGTCGTGTAGGGATCTATTCCGGTATTGCCGGAAAAAATTCGAGCAAAGATCGTACGGGAGGCGCTCTCGAGAGAGATGCTGACGCGCGGTTGGAGAATTCCGTAACCCTTCGTAACTCGCTTGACTGCCGGATCAATCTGGGGCCGGTTAAGCGGATGAGTCGCGGCCCCCACCAGCTTGCGGGCCGCGTCGCGAGGCAGTTGCGTGTCAGTATCGAGCGTAATTACATAACGTACCTTCCGCAGCAACGCGTCATCCGCAGTGCACACCATGAAAGTAGTGTCCGCTTGGCCGCGCACCAGATGGTTAAACTCTTCTAACTTTCCGCGCTTTCGTTCCCAACCCATCCATTTGTCTTCGCTCGAATTCCACACGCGCCGCCGGTGAAAAAGATGAAAACGAGGCAAGCCATTTTTACTGTGGCGACGATTGATCTCGTTGATGCCCTGACGAGCAGCTGCCAACACGGAATCATCTCCCGGCATTGTTTCCGCATCGGCATCCGCGAAATCACCTAACAGTCCAAAAAAGATGTGCTGGTCCTGATTGGCCAGGAATTGCACTTCGAGTTTTTCGACCAGCTCGTAGACCTGTTCTTCGCTGGAAAAGATGGTGGGCACAACAACCATCGTCCGCGCTTCTTCGGGCACCCCTTCGGCAGTCTCCATGCGTGGCAGCAGGCGTGGCGGAAAGAGATGGGTGACGTCCCAATTCAAAACGCTGACAGCCAGATCGCTCGCGGGAATCAAAGCCAGCAGCGATGTCAAAATGAGCATGGGCCAGCCGGCGCCTGCGACATTCATGAAATGGAGTAGGACGCCTACGATCAGCGCAGTCAATATCACCAGCATGCCGAGATAGGCGGCCGGCGCATGGCTGAGGACAAAGCGACGCAACTTCTCGGCTAGCCTGGGTTGATAGCCGAATGCGGCTTCCAGCAGATCCAATCCATCGTCGACAAGATAAAAACCAACATGGGTTGCGGGCGACAAAATTCCATTCTTGTCGGTGCCTCTCACTGCACCCGCCGCCAGGTCAACCGCGGCCCGTGCAATCTCAAGTTCGTTCGCGCGCGTTCGTTTGCTTATCCTCTCAATTACATGGCGGTAGCGATCGCGTGACTTAAACTCCATCCGGGAGTACGCGCCCGCCGGATCCTGGCCCAAAAGCGGCTCAATCAGGCTGACGCTCTCAAAGAAATCGCGCCAGTCAAGCGTCGAAAGCAGACGCATGCTGGTGATGATGTTGCCGACGGTGACCTGCGTCGCGGCCTGACGCTGATGTTCGGCATGGATGACCTGCTCAATGGTTGTGCCCTGTCGGGCCAGTTGTTTTTCCAACGAATCCAGCACCGGCATCACGGCCGGATCCTGCTCGCGCAGCCGTTGCGTGAGCTGAACGACAAACGATGGCGGCAACTTGTCTCGTTTCCCGAGCCGTTCAGTAATCAACGCAGCCAGTGCGGATTGTTGCCGAGAGGCGAGCTCGAGAAACTTATCGGCCAGTTTGTCTGCCTGCTCGCGCTCATCGCGAGCGCTGACGATTACAGTAGTTAGCCGGCGCAAATTCTCCACCAGTGCCAACCGCAACGTGATTGCGACAGCCCAAAGTTCACCAATCGTCAGGGGAGCGATTGTTTGATACGCAACGATGAACCGACGCAGGGTTTCCGTGTCGAGCCGACAGTCCGTATGAGCGATGAGTTCGAGGGCAACTGCGTAAATCCGCGGGTAGTCTTTTAGTTCGCCTTCAGACAGTTTAGGCAATTCGTGGTAGTAACTTTTCGGCAGGTCTTCACGAATCTCGCGAAGTTGTTCCTCAACGATATGGAAGTTATCAATCAGCCATTCCGCTGCCGGTGACATTGGTCGGCCATTCTTGATTGCCTGGACCAGTATTCGGTAAGCGGCAAAAAGTTTGCGGCCGTTGTCTTCCAGACGCGGCAGCAGTTGAGCTCTTCCCTTTTTGGTTACCGTTTTATGCTGCGCGGCGAGAGCTTTTGCATACTGCTCGAGGCGCTCCACGCTGAAGATCTCGGCGCGGATAGGCTGTTCATCGGCGTAGGAGAACGCCTGTCCAAACTTCGTCGACAGCGATTCGAAAAACTCACTCATAAGGGCTGAAGCAATTTTCCGCTTTCTGCATCAACGTTGCCGAGCGAAATGCAGAACTGAAGGTGACAGAAGCGGCTGAAATGGGTTCAGAATAACATGATTCTATGTCTCTCTTTTACGGTTGCGCGGAACAAGCAGCAACTGTCGGAAGCTAGCGTTGCTTCATGTCAAAACAAAAACGATTCCTCGTCAAATTGAATATGCCGCGCTCAAATTGACTTGGGCGCGACCGTATTCCTCCAAGAGGCATCCCGAACCCCCGAGGTTTTCACCACTAATCCTCAGTTAACAGTAGGAATAGGGTTTGCAAAGTTATCTGCCGGTAAGAGTGGGAACAATCTAGGCGGGAAGTTATCTGGGCAGAAGAATCCGGCAAAAAGACTAAAAGAGGTGGAACGGTGAACAGGCAAACCTTGAGGACCAGGTACATGTCTTCGATTGCGCTTATTGGCGCAGCCGTCGTAGGGGTCTGTGCTTATGGATTGTCGGTAGCACAGTTAGACGCAGGCTTCGCGATCATCAGTTTGCTTACCATCCTTGTCGGCTCGCGAATTACGATCAAAATTCCCGGCGCTCGCGGTCAGATTTCCGTTTCCGACACTTTTGTCTTTCTCGCCATCCTCCTGTATGGAGTCGAAGCGGCCGTTTTGCTCGCCGCTGCCGAGGCCCTGGCGTCGTCGGGCCGTTTAAGCAGGAAAAAACTGGTCTTGGTCTTCAATGTCGCGGTGATGGCTGTTTCTACCTTCATCACCGCATCGGTTGTCCATGTGATGTTTCCTGCGGTTACCGCACATCAGGGTTACACATCGGATCTCATAATCGCCTTGTGCATCATGGCGCTGGTGCAATACGTACTGAACTCGGGACTCATCGCCATCAGCGTAGCGCTGGGCGCCAATCAAACCGTGTGGTTTAGCTGGCGTAACAATTTCCTCTGGACATCCTTAACCTATTTTGCGGGTGCGTTCGGCGCCGGAATGGTGGGACGTCTCGCAGGCCACGTCGGTTTCTATTCGTTTGCCGCTACCGCCCCGATCGTTGTTATCGTCTACCTCACTTACAGAACTTATCTAAAAAACGTTGAGACATCGGCCGCACAAGTAGCACAAGCCAAGTCTCACGTCGAGGAGCTTAACCATTTCATCAATGAACAGAAGCGAATCAGCGCGGCCCTGGTTCAGAGCGAAGAGCATTTCAGGAATGCTTTCGACTACGCGGCGATCGGCATGGCGCTGGTGTCGCCTGATGGCAAGTGGTTAAGAGTAAACCGATCGCTGTGCGATATTGTGGGTTATTCGGAAGCCGAATTGCTCGTTTCAGATTTTCAGGCGATAACCCATTGCGACGATTTGGGAAACGATCTGGCCGAGGTTTACCGCATGTTGGCTGGCGAAATTCTGATTTCCCAGTTGGAGAAGCGTTACATACATCGCCTTGGCCACGATGTTTGGGTTTCAAGCAGTGCTTCGTTGGTGCGTGATGCGCAAAACCGTCCTCTTCATTTCATATTTCAAATTCAGGACATCACCGAGCGCAAACGCGCGGAAGCGGCGATTCAAACATTGTCACTTGCAGACGAACTCACCGGCCTCTACAACCGCCGCGGCTTCCTCGCGTTTTGTAAACAACATCTCAACTCGCTACGTCGCACCAACAAGGGCGTCGTGATTGTGTACGCCGACCTCGACGGCTTGAAAGCAATTAACGATTCCTTTGGCCACAAGGAAGGTGACCGCGCGCTGGTAAAAACTGCTGAGCTGCTAAAGGAGAACTTCCGCTCTTCCGATGTGCTTGGCCGGCTGGGCGGTGATGAGTTCATTGTTCTGGCGGCAGTCGATCCGGATGGTGGAATGGAAAAGCTAATTCTCCGGCTTGAGCGAAAGTTTGAAAGTTTTAACGCCCTGAAAAGCTGTCCTTACAATCTTTCGATTAGTCTCGGCGTGGCCCAACTCGAACCTGATGGAACTCAGTCGATGGAAGAGTTGATGGCCCGCGCAGACGCCGCCATGTACGAGAACAAGCGCAGCAAAAAGAATCGAGCGCAAACGTGGGCCTCCGAAACAGAATTCTCAACTGCAGCTGTCGCGTAAAATCTCACAGCAATTTCCTACTCAAGTGGAACGGACAGCAATGTCCAGCCAGGTTGTAGTATCCTCTGCGGTCATTCATGGGCCGCCTCTCCAAGACATCCAAAGACAAAACGGAACATGTATCGCCGTCTGATCGGTGGCGCGCGCTGGCATTGTTGTCACTTGCCGAACTCCTCGGCATGTCACTTTGGTTTAGCGCAGCCGCAGTTGTTCCAGCCCTGCAGACCGAATGGCAACTTAGCGACTCGAGCGTTAGTTGGTTGACGGTCGCAGTCCAGCTCGGGTTTGTGTTCGGCACTTTGTTGAGCGCATTCCTTAACTTGCCCGATGTTCTCAATGTCAGGTATCTCTTCGCACTCTCCGCCTTTGCCGGCGCGCTGACTAACGCCGCATTCGGGTCCTACGCTCACGACATTCATTTTGGCATTGTGCTGCGATTCCTCACCGGAATGTTTCTCGCGGGCGTTTATCCACCGGGAATGAAAATCATGGCTACCTGGTTTCGGCGCGGCCGTGGCATGGCGCTCGGGGTTTTAGTCGGAGCGTTGACGCTGGGCAAGGCGTCGCCCTATCTGGTAAACGCGCTGGGCAGCGCGAACTGGCGTCAAAACATTTTCTTTGTATCTTTGCTCGCGTTAGTCGGTGGCCTGATTGTGCTTCTCTTTGTTCGCGATGGTCCCTATGCGGTCGCGGCGGCTCCATTCAATTGGAAACAAGCAATCGCTGTCTTCCAAAACCGCGGGGTGCGACTCGCGAGCTTCGGTTACTTCGGGCACATGTGGGAACTCTATGCCATGTGGGCGTGGATTCCGGTGATGATTCGCGCGAGCATGTTAGCCCACGGCGACTCAGGCTTGCCGGCGGAGGCTGCTTCGTTTCTGGTGATCGGCTGCGGCGCTATTGGCTGCGTTATTGGTGGACTGCTGGCAGACAAAGTCGGGCGCACAGTCGTGACCTCATGGGCGATGGGCATTAGCGGCAGTTGTTGTGTCCTGATCGGTTTTTTGTTTGGAGCTAATCCGTTTCTGCTGCTGCTGGTAGCTGCAATCTGGGGCGCCAGCGTAATCGCCGACTCGGCCCAATTCTCCGCGTGTGTGACTGAACTCGGCAATCCGCGATACGTCGGCACAGCGCTGACGATGCAAACGTGTCTCGGGTTTCTGCTGACCAGTGTCTCGATTGAGCTCGTACCCCGGTTTGTAGCTCTGGTGGGCTGGCGATACGGGTTTGTCATTCTGGCGCCAGGACCATTTCTGGGGGTGCTGGCAATGCTGCGGTTGCGATCTCTACCCGAAGCGGCGAAGATCGCACAGGGACGACGTTGATAAAATCACTTAAGGAGAAATCGTGGCCGAGGCAGCGCTGAAAGAAAGAGTTCGCAAAATCATTCGTTTACTCAAGCGCGCGTATCCCGATGCCAGGTGTTCGTTAAATCATTCGAACGCTTTTGAATTGTTGATCGCGACTATTCTATCGGCACAGTGCACGGATGCACGCGTCAATATCGTCACGCAGGATCTCTTTCGCAAATATCGCAAGCCGGCCGACTATCTGAAAGTTTCGGAAAAAGAGTTGCAGCAGGACGTTCGCACAACTGGCTTCTTTCGTAACAAGACCAAGTCAATTCAGGGAACAGCAAAAGCGTTAATCGAGCAGCACGATGCCGAGGTGCCTCAAACTATGGACGAGCTGTTGGAGATGCCTGGTGTTGCCCGTAAGACAGCGAACGTCGTGCTTGGCAACGCCTTTGGTATCAGTTCAGGCGTTGTCGTCGATACGCATGTCACACGACTTTCACGCCGGCTCGGACTCACCATCGAGAAAACGGCAGAAAAAATTGAACAGGACCTGATCGCTATCATTCCGAAAAAGGATTGGGTCATTTTCTCTCACTTACTCATCGCTCACGGCCGAGCAGTTTGCCGAGCACGCAACCCTCTCTGCGCCGAATGCGTTGTGGAAAAGCTTTGCCCGTCGTCTTACCTTAAAACCGGCGTGATGCCGGGAAGCTGATGGATTGACAGCTATCGCAGAAGCGCTCGCCGCCGCGAAAGTAGGCCCGCTAGCACATCAACTCGAAGGCCGCTACAATGGCCGCGTTCCCTGATTCTGAACTTATTTTGAGTCCCGCCGAGAATGCCGATCATTGTCGATCCGCCCTCAGTTCGAGTCCTAAGCCTCCTTTTTAACCGGAAAATCGTGTTATTGGGAGGCCCGACTACGGCGTGAGCTATCGCTTCCCCTGGTACCGGCTCAGCGACGAGCACCTGCTCGATCTGCGGATCTGCGATCTGAACCTGAAAATCAAGGGATCGTTTCTTGAGCCTCACATCAAGCGCCTCTACAGCGAGCTTAACGACCGTAGCATTCGCTTCAAGCCGCACGTCTGGTTATCTGAAGAATGGTTTTCTCCGGACGGCGTGCCGGGCATTGCAATTCCTTTTTATCTGGCCCACCCACGCCTGATTAAACTCGAACGCAAACAGATGCTTGAAGTCGAGGGCGGCACAGACACTGAATGCATGCGCATACTTCGCCACGAAGCCGGCCACGCGCTTGATACTGCCTATCGCCTGCACTTCAAACGGCAGTGGCGCGAGCTCTTTGGTTCATTCGCGCAACGTTATCCGGATTTCTATAAGCCGAAGCCGAAGAGCCGAAACTACGTACTGCATCTGCGTGCGTGGTATGCCCAAGCTCATCCGGCGGAAGACTTTGCCGAAACGTTTGCCGTGTGGCTAAGTCCGCGCTCGCGCTGGCGTCGCCGATACAAAGGATGGCCCGCGCTTCGCAAACTCGAATACATCGACGAGACGATGAAGGAACTGACTGGAACCAGACCACGGAATCGCACTCGCACGAAGGTGGAGCCACTGTCAGCCATTCGCACGACGTTGCGGGAGCATTATCGACAAAAAAGAGAGAAATACGATTTCGACTGGCCTGCAGTTTATGATCGAGAATTACGTCGCATCTTTTCAGACGACCCACGGCACAAAGCACGGCCGAGTGCGGCCAGTTTTCTTCGAAGCGTCCGGCGCGACGTCCGTCAAATCGTCGCCGACGGTACCGGCGTCCACCAATACACGATCGATCACGTGCTCGAAAACATGATCGATCGTTGCAAAGATTTAAGACTGCGTGTCGCTACGCCCGCGCGAGAAGCGCGGCGCCGGGTGATGATTGTTTTGACAGTTCAGGTAATGAACGTGCTCCATTCGGGTTATCATCGCATCGCGGTATGACGGCCCTATGACCTTCGAGCCAAAAAAGAAGCTCCGCATAATTGTTCTTGTTCATCAGGACCTCGTGCCTCCTGAGTCCCTCGACGGTTTAAGTGATAAAGACAAAATTGAGATTAAGACGGAATACGACGTCATCTCCACGCTCAAGAAGATGGGCCATGACGTTTACCCGATTGGTCTCTACAATCAACTCAACGTGATCGGCGACGCTTTGATGGAGCACAAGCCGCATATCGCCTTTAACTTGCTCGAGGAGTTTCACGGTTACCCGCTTTATGACCAGCACGTCGTCAGTTACCTCGAACTAATGAGGCAGGCCTACACCGGCTGCAATCCTCGCGGGCTGACACTTGCTCACGACAAAGCTCTCACCAAAATGATTCTGGCCTATCACCGTCTCCAGGTGCCTAACTTCGCCGTGTTTCCAATGAACCGTAAGGTAAGACGACCGAAACGTTTGAAGTTCCCTTTACTGGTGAAATCGATCAGCGAAGAAGGCTCGGTCGGCATTGCTCAAGCCTCTATCGTCCATGATGACGACAAGATGACGCAGCGCGTGGAGTTTATTCATCGACAGAACAAAACGGCGGCCATAGTTGAGCAGTACATCAAGGGCCGTGAAATCTACGTGGGCGTGATGGGCAATCAGAACATTCAAACTTACGCCCCGTGGGAACTAGTCATGGAAAAGCTTCCCGAAGGCGCTGAGAATATCGCCACTCTCAAGGTGAAGTGGGATCCCGCATATCAGGAAAAGGTGGGTGTGGCGACCCGTGCGGCGGAACTCACTCCCGAACAGCACAAGACGCTGGAGCGGCTGTCCAAACGCATTTACCGCTATCTTTTCCTCAGTGGCTATGCCCGACTGGACTATCGATTGACCGAGGACGGGCAGTTTTACCTTCTTGAAGCCAATCCGAATCCTCAGATTGCCGAAGGTGAGGACTTTGCCGATTCTGCCGCTCACAGTGGCGTGCCCTATGATCAGTTGCTGCAGAAGATCATTACAGTCGGGTTGAACTACCACGCAGCAACACAGGGGTCATAACCTTGCGCAGTGTTGCTCGTTAAGAAGAATCAGCTTCAATCTAGAAATTGTCGGCGATTGACTGTATCTCTGAATTACAACGATCGATCTAAGGAGCTGGCCCCAAGTGACGCTCTTACTCACAGTCCTATTTGTCCTGAATCTCTACCGCAATTCGTCTCAAACATTCTGATCATGACTTCACATTGACTGAATGTGTTTTGTGATCAGACGTTTACTCAGCAAAGTCACCTGAAAACAAAATCCTCGAAGACTTTTGTGTGACCTCTTTTGGTTCGCACTGTGCTTAACAAGTGTGATTCGTCACAAAACAGTCACATTGGGTCTTGTTCCCTTCTTGTTCATTGACTAGACTGCTTCTGCCTCCAGGATTTACCTCCTCCCACGTTCGCAAGGCAGATAAAAAATTTAAGGAGAAAGTTCCCCTTTGCTTTTGAAAAAACTGTTCCCCTACGCCCTGGTGGCTTGCCTTAGTATCGGCATATTTTCGCAATCAACCACAGCCCAAACAGAAGAAACCCGCGTCCGGCAGTTACCGCAGGCGACGGCGTCCCTTAGTCTCTCGCCAATCGATGCAGATCCCGTAATCATTTCTCTCGCATCCGAGGAAGACATCAAACTCGCTAATGGGGGTACGCTAGACGCAGGCAAGGCACTTCCGTTTCATCAGTTGATGACGGCTGCAATTGACCAGCGCATGGGTGCGCGTTATTCGTGGGGAGCTACAGGACCTTCAGCCTTCGATTGTTCCGGTTTTGTCTGGTCGACGTTCAAAGCGGCCGGAGTGGACTTCGAAAGAAGCAGCGCCCGCTCGCTCTGGGCTCGCTTCATGGCACCGGCTGAAGACGATAAATTCAAGTTCGGCACGCTCGTTTTCTTCAGCAACCTGACACACATCGGCATCGTGGCTGACGAGAAGGGCTTCTATCATGCCTCTCGACACCACGGCGTTGTTTATTCACCCTTCAATGAATATTGGATGTCGCGAATAGACGGGTTTCGTCGTGTTCCCCTGCCTGCGCAACCAACGACCACGGATTAACCGCAATTCTTAGATCGTATGCAAAACGCCGACGCTTAAGCTTAGCGCCGGCGTTTCGTTTTTAGTCGTGGGGACGAGCGTTATTTCTCGTCGCTGCGGGATGGAACGAATCCAGCACGATGGTCATCGTCTCGCGCTTCCCATACCACGTTAATCTTGTCGATGCTGACGAAACACATCCTTTGTTCGTCGTCTTTCAAATGGAGGACGCCGTCACCAACCTTTATTACTTGACCGCGCAGACTAGATGCGGCGCCGCAGTAGACGTCGATTGTCTTGCCAATCATCTCACTTAGGAACTGTTCCATAATTACTAACTACTGCTTGTCTTTGCCATTCGCGAAAGTGATCTTTACCAGCGGAATCACGTCAGGGTCGTCCTGCTGTTTACGTTCCCACTGAATCAAGTCGTAATAAGCACAGCGCGAAGTGTCGGGATATTCACGGCAGGTGCCCGGCCGGGCGTTATAGATGGTGCACTTTCTCGTTTCCTGATTAAGAAACATGCAGGCCTGACCAAACAGGCGATCGGCGCGCCGTCGCAGGATCCGTTCCTTGCCCCAGACCTTTGTGAAACGCGCGATGGCCGCTTCCGGCGTCACGCCGAAGTGTAAGGCCAACCGGCGTATGTCGCGGGGAGTTACTTGCACCCGATCATAGATTGAACAACAGTAGGCGACGCACTTATCGCAGTCATACTTTAAGGGCGGTTGACCGGTCGCTAACCCTAATCCCATGGTCACTCTTACCTCTTCTAGTTCCCAATTTCTGCGAATGACTTAATCGTGTAAATCCGATCGTCTTTAACAATTGGACTGGCCCAGAAGCGCGCACCAGGTGCGATTTAAGCACAGAGAGAGGTCCGGAAATCAACGTCTCTTCGATTGTTTGTATTCGGCGCGTAGCGATTCCATGAATTCGTTGCGCCGATCATATAGCCGCTTTGGCTCGCGCGGTGAATGCTTCGCTAGAGCATAAGCCGTTATGATCGGAAGCGCTACCGTGGAATCGACATAACAAACGACAGCATCCGGCAGACGGTCGGGATCTACCTTGCCCCACGAAACGGCTTCGCCCGGAGTTGCTCCCGAAAGTCCACCGGTGTCGGGCCGTGCATCGGTTACTTGTAAGAAATAGTCGTGGCCACGCTCGTCTATACCAAGCACCTCCTGGATCTGCGGCTCAGTCTGCAACAGAAAATTCTTTGGTGAACCGCCGCCAAGAATAAAACAAGCAGACTTGCCCGGCTTCTTACCGCGCTTTGACTTTCCGTTACCAGCGTTGCGCTTGGCAGCCAACACGATGGCCGCCGTTTCGTTGACATCGAGAGATGGGTCAAACGCCAGTTTGTTACCTTGCAGAGCCTTGGCGGCTACGTTCATACCGATGGACGAGTCACCGGGAGACGACGTGTAAATGGGCACCGCATATTCATAGGCAACTGACAGCAGCGACTTATCCTTCTGTCCCAACTTGCGCTCACGTTCATACACATAACGTCCTGCCAGATAATGAAACTCCGCTGTGGACATCGTTTTCTGAAATTCCGGGGCGGCAATTATTTGGCGGAAGAATGCGTCAGTATCCAACAACACGGAATAATCGAAGAAGATGTCGTAGATACGCACAACTTCTTCCTCTCGCAATACGATGTCAGACGTTTGCGCATTCCCCTGATGCATCGCGAGCCCAATCCCAAAGTGCGTGTCGTGATACAGATTGGCTCCAGTAGAAATGATCCAGTCGATAAACCCGGCTTTAATCAAAGGAATCAACGCCGAAATCCCTAATCCAGCCGGCGTAAGCGCTCCGGTGATCGAAACTCCAATAGTCACATCCGGCTCAAGCATCTTCTGCGTAAACAGTTGACATGCTTCACGCAGACGCGCGCCGTTGTAGGCCATAAACGACTCATCAACAAGCTCCGCCAAAGTTGTCTTGCGGGTTATCGGGGTGGGATCTATTCGCTTGCCTTGAAGAAACTGGCTGGTTCGTTTTGCCATTAACCGGTTCTCATCCAATAGTCGAACTGAAATTCTTATGAAGACTTAACGGAGGCTCGCTGATCGCTCAATGCGCCTGACTCATCTCGTTTGTATTCTCGTCAGCGGCTCGTTTGACCAACAAGCGGCCAATTCTGCGCTCGTCTGCTTCCAGGACTTCAACCTCAAGGCCGCGAAACGTCAGTTGTTCTCCTGGCTGTGGCACTTTTCCTGCTTCGTTGATTACCAGCCCGGCGATGGTAGTGAAATCATCGGCTTCGATCTCCATGTCGAAAAGGCGTTCAATCTTGCCGATTTCGGTGGAGCCCGACACTTCGTAACATCCTGCGTGCTGCTCGACAATCTCTTCCAGTTCCTCGCCGGCAATGTCCTCGTCTTCAATCTCGCCGACAATCTCTTCCAGAATGTCCTCAACCGTCACGAGACCGGAAACACCGCCGTACTCATCAACCACAACCGAGAGCTGCACGTGTGCCTTCTGCATCTCTTCCAGCAGTTCAGCGACTGGCTTCGTCTCCGGAATGAAATACACGTCCCGCACCATTGACGTTATTGGTCCGTCTTCGTCGCCTTCCGCCCACCGCTCGAGTAAGTCGCGCACGTAGATTAAGCCTTCCACGTTGTCGATTTGTTCACGATAAACCGGCAAACGCGAATACTTGGACTCAATCATTACGTCGCGCGCTTCGCGCACGGTCGCTTCGGCAGGCACCGCGACGATGTCCGGCCGCGGTGTCATCACTTCGTTAACGCTGGTGTCGCCGAATTCAATAATCGAATGAATCAATTCGCCTTCTTCTTCTTCGAGTATTCCCTCCGCTTCACCAACATCAATCAACGCTTGAATGTCGTCACCTGTGTCTTCGTCTTCATCCTCTTCGCCATTTAGTTGTTCCAATTCCTTGCGCCGCGAACGATCGAACAATTTGTGAAAAGGATCGGCGGCGAAAGCCATCAGCGGGAGCAGCGGCCGAATCACGGGAAGCAGAAACAGCAGGGTGCTTTCAGGGTCGCGAGTGGACATGAACAAAGGGATGATCTGTCGAAATATTCCGGCCAGCACCAGACCCGAAAGTAGCCCGATCAAAACAAAACGGCGATCCTGAAATAACGCGAGCGAAATTGAGGTCACCAACACTGCGACCACAACGAGCAGAATCTGAATAGTTGCGGAAATGGCAAAGCTGAAACGAGGGCGATTCTCGAGGACTTGCTTTAGAAACTCAGACGAACGCAGCTTGTGACGCTCCTGGGCGTCCGTGATCAATCGGCGCAAACCTACGTCGCTCAACTGGCCGAAAGCCATGTCGACGGTTGCGAGCAATGACAGTGCAACAAGAAGCAGGAGAGTTAGAGTTATCTCAATCTGCATGGGATAGTGAATAGTAAATAGTAAATCGTAAATGGTAAAGGTGACGTGATTGAACAGGAGTCCGAAGTGCCCGGCTCTTTCTATTTACGATTCACGATTTACCCGTCTATGCCGAGCTTCTTCCGAAGCCGTAGCTCCAGCCGGTCCATCTCTCCGTTATCTGTGGAATGGTCATAGCCGGAGAGATGAAGTAGACCATGCAGGATCAGCTGCGCGATTTCATCATTAAGATCGAGTTTGTTCTCTTTCGCTTGCCTCGCCGCCTGCTCGACCGAGATTACAATATCGCCTAGCTGTC
>JALZOO010000238.1 GCA_030913905.1 Acidobacteriota bacterium | reverse complement strand
ATCCGCTGGCGGCCGGAGAAGTCGGTAAGGTAGGTGTCGCGATAGATTCTCTCGACGATATGCTCCGACTCTTCGACGGCATTCCGCTCGACAGCGTCTCAACATCGATGACAATCAATGCCACGGCTGCCACGCTGCTGGCTCTTTATCTCGCAGTCGCGCGCAAACAGAATGTTTCCTTCGAAAAAGTTAAGGGCACGCTCCAGAACGATATTTTGAAGGAGTACATCGCGCGCGGCACATACATTTTCCCACCTGCGCCGTCGCTGCGTTTAGTTACCGATACTTTCGCTTTCTGCGCTCGCGAGGTTCCTAACTGGAACACCATCTCGATTAGTGGTTATCACATTCGCGAGGCCGGTTCGACCGCGGTCCAGGAACTGGCATTTACTCTGGCTGACGGAATTACTTACGTAGAAGCGGCTCTGAAAGCGGGATTGGAGATCGACGACTTCGCACCACGCATCTCTTTCTTCTTTAACGCGCACAACAACCTGCTCGAGGAGATTGCCAAGTTTCGCGCCGCGCGCAGATTGTGGGCTCGAATAATGCGTGATCGTTTCAAGGCGCGCGATTCGCGGTCGTTGATGCTGCGCTTTCATACGCAGACCGCCGGTTCGTCACTCACGGCACAGCAGCCTGAAGTAAACGTCGTCCGCACCACAATCCAGGCGCTGGCCGCCGTTTTGGGCGGCACGCAGTCATTGCACACTAACGCGATGGACGAAGCACTGGCGCTTCCAACAGAAGAAGCGGCTCGACTAGCGTTGAGAACACAGCAGGTCATCGCTCATGAATCCGGCATTGTCGATACGGCCGACCCGCTTGCCGGTTCATACGCTATTGAGCACCTGACGAACGAGATTGAAGACCTGGCAAACAACTATCTGGAGAAGATAGAAGCGATGGGCGGTATGCTGCGGGCGATTGAGACAGGATATGTGCAGCGCGAGATACAGGAGTCGGCCTACCGCTACCAGCGCGCAATTGAGACTGAAGAAGCCGTGGTTGTCGGCATGAACCGGTTTCGGAGTGACGAAGAATCAAAGATACAAACGCTGCGCATTGACCCTGCAATTGAACAGGCGCAGATTGAACGCCTGCGCGCAGTTCGCGCCCGTCGAGACGCCGTCGCGGCTGAGACAACACTGGCGAAACTTGAACAGGCCGCAAGCGGCACGGAGAATCTCGTCCCGCGAATTCTCGATTGTGTCGAGGCTGACGTCACGGTCGGCGAAATCAGCAATCGACTGCGGAAGATCTGGGGCGAGTATCAGGAAGCACGAACGACCTAGAAAACTTTGATGAACCGAAGAGAATTCACGGCTGGTTTGGGAATGGGGGCGATTTATCTCGGACTTGGTATGCCGGTTTCGGCTGCAAACAAAAAGCCACAGGTTGCCATAACCATCGACGACTTCAACTGGAACAAGTCAGTAAAGCTGAATCCGGATGAGCGTAATCGAGCAATACTGGGCGCGCTGAAGTTGCACAATTTGCAGGCGGCGCTATTTGTTGCCGGTAGATATGCGGACAACGAGAAAGGCCAGGGCTTACTGCGCGAATGGGATCGCGCCGGTCACTTGATTGGAAATCACTCTTACTCTCACCGCTACCTGAACAGTTCGAAGGTTACTGCCGAAGACTTTAACGCCGACATCCTCAAGGGCGAAGAGGTAATCAAGAGTTTTCCACACTTCCAGAAGAGTTTTCGCTTTCCGTATCTGAAGGAAGGGGACAGTGCCACGGAGAGAGACGCTGTGAGAGCTTTCCTTCACCAACATGGCTATCGCATTGGTCACGTCACCATTGACGCTTCTGATTGGGCCGTCGACGACCGGCTCAGCGCGCGGCTAACCAAAGAACCAACGGCTGATCTGAAACCCTATCGTGATTTCTATCTGGCCCACATGTGGGAACGGGCTGTCTACTACGACGACCTGTCGCGAAAGGTGTTGGGCCGAAGTGTTAAGCACACAATTCTAATGCACTACAATCTTCTGAACGCGCTTTTTCTAGGTGACTTGCTCGATATGTTCAAGGGCAAAGGCTGGAAGCTGATTGACGCCAGCGAGGCCTTCAAAGATCCGGTGTTCACGGCTGAGCCGAAGATTGTGCCGGCGGGCGAGAGTATTATC
>JALZOO010000410.1 GCA_030913905.1 Acidobacteriota bacterium | reverse complement strand
CTTCAGATCCTGAATCGAATAGGTCGAGATGGCCTGTAGAAACTTTGAACCCGGGTTGAAGAGATCGGCCAGCTTGAGCGGCTTGCCGGTTTTCAGATCGAAGTTGACGACTTCGGAATAGGAGTTGGGGTGAGCCGCGCCCTGGTAATAGCTGCCGACGTTAAACTCGATACTGATCAGATCGTCCTTTGCCAGGGCCACCGTATAACCTATTCCCAGGTCGCTGCCCATTGCTTCAGACGTGGTATCGGGCGAATCCAACGAAGCTTCTTCGCCTGCCTGCGGCGCCATCTCTTTTCGGAAATCACTGACTTTTCGCAAGACCAAAGAACGTGCCGTTTGATTAAACTTCTCAAAGTTCGGATCCGTCGAACCGGTCAACTGCGGGTATTCGGCGTTGATTTCATATTTGAGTTTCTTGTTGTTCTCTTTGATGTGTTTGGCTGTGATCTCAACGGCGCCGGTAAACGCAATCGGTTCCTCGTGCAAAGAGAAGGCCGTCTTTTTATCGCTATTCGGCTTGTTCCAGTTTCCCGCGATGGCGATTAGTCCGTCGGCCTCGGCTTTCCAGAGGCCGGTGAAGATCCCAGTTTTATTGCCCTTTGGATCAAACTCCTCCAGCGTGACGTTACCGTCTTTGTCGACGCTCCCTCGAACGTCAATCTTTGTTCCAACCTTCTGATAGAAGTAGGTGCCGGTGAGCGTGTCGCTTTCGCGCAGCAGCTTCATCTGCAGTCCGAGCGTACTGCCGATTGAGCCCTTGAAGTATTTGGTTTCGCCCACCGTCGTCGTGCCACCTTGCGCGTGCTGATAATCGGGCGATGCTGTGGTTGCCGACTGCTTCACGGGCGTCACTGTCTTCTTGCAACCGGGCAGGCTCAACAATGCCGGCAACATCAAGAGCACCAGGTATGGTTTAGGTGAAATAGTCATAGGGGCATTCCAAACGAGGGTAATGTCTTTTCATCCTCCCCTTTGGGGAGGGGAAAGAGGGGAGGGGTCTTAGGCGCGCGTAACCCCTCTCCCCGTCCCTCGCCCAAAGGGAGAGGGTGATGTCTTTTGTTTCAGAATTTCCTCGCGAATATCTTCGAACCTCAGTTGCGACAGTCTGCCGCCGGTAAACAGATCAATATTGGTGACGTCAGCAATAGCAAATGGCGGCCGCGGAAAACTATCAAGCTCTTCATCAGTATCAAAGCTGACTTCCGCTAAAACCAAACCAAACAAATCGCCGAGAAACATGTCTACTGAAAATCTTCGCCCCTCATACTCAAATGGATATCGGTTTTTACGAATCTCGTTCGCGTCAAACATTCGGAGCGACTCAGCTTCCAGGGCATTGAGGTATGTGTTTGTGATTATCGTACGCGACAAGTCGTGAGCATCAGGCGCAAATTTTTGAGTGAACTTTACTGTCCACTTGTTGCTTTTTGGATCGCGCACTTTTCGCAGGCGAAGTCGGGTGCCCGTGATGTAGTTATCGGTGATTTGAACATGCGGATCGGCGCGACTCATTCCTTCCGGTAAGTCCTGCAGCAGGTAACGCCGTTCGCGCTCGACCCGTGAATACTTGCTGTCCGGGACCAAGGTATTCTGGTCTGTTAGTTTGGCGACACCCATTGTGCTCGGAATTAGTCCACTGGCAACTTTACATACGACTCCACGATATGTAAAGTTAGGCCGATTACTTTACATTTGAGAGTACCATATGTAAACTTGGTTTCGAGGTGACCGTGAACAATGCAGTCTCAGCCCTTTAAATCTGGAAGTTATAAACAACAATACCAATACAAGAGTTTTACGCCAACTCTGATTAACAGGCTCATTACCTGGGACGACCCTTACATCGATGTGTTACTGGAAGACGCGACGAGGCTTCTGGGCGAATTAAACGCCTATTCGCACCTAATACCCGACGTTGATTTCTTCATAAGAATGCACATTCTCAAAGAGGCTACAACCTCCAGTCGGATCGAGGGGACGCAGACAAATATTGACGAGGCGGTTTTACCAGAAGAAGAGATTGCTCCCGAAAGGCGCGACGATTGGTTAGAGGTCCAAAATTATACCAAAGCAATGAACCATGCCATTGCAGCGCTTGAAAGATTGCCGCTCTCAATGCGACTGCTTCGCGAAGCGCACAAAATACTAATGTCTAGTGCACGTGGTGAACATCGCAACCCTGGTGAGCTACGCAAAAGCCAGAATTGGATCGGTGGCTCAAACCTAAAGAATGCTGTCTTTATTCCGCCCACACACCAAGAGTTGCCAGACTTGCTCACCGACCTTGAAAGATTTTGGCACAATGAAAAGATCGCCATCCCTCACTTGATCAGGACTGCGGTCAGTCACTATCAGTTTGAAACTATCCACCCGTTTCTTGATGGTAATGGACGGGTTGGAAGACTCTTAATAACTCTCTATCTAGTTGATAAGAACCTTCTAACGAAGCCGACTCTATATCTCTCGGACTTTTTTGAGCGTAATAGAGCCGCATATTACGACGCTCTTACGGCAGTAAGGACCTCGAATGACATAGAGCATTGGATCAAATTTTTTCTTACAGGTGTTTCCGAGACCGCGGCCGGCAGTAAGCAGACGTTTGAAGGAATCGTCGCATTGCGGCAAACCTGTGAGGAAAAAATCCTACAACTCGGCAAACGGGCCCCCAAAGGACAGGCACTACTGAGACAACTGTACTCCCAGCCGGTTATGAGCGCTAACGATATTGCCGCGAGACTTGATATCACTCATCAATCAGCCAGCTCTCTCATCCGGTCGTTTGAAGAAATGGGAATTCTCAGAGAGATTACCGGGCGGAAAAAGGATCGTCTATTTGCCTTTTCAGAGTACCTCGGCCTTTTCACGACCAGGATTTCTCAAAGCCAAATAAGAAAACTGAAACGTAGAGGGTGATAGAGCGGAGATAATTCCTCGCACTACAGCTTCTCTATCAGCCCTACCTACGTCTTCTTTGCTTTCCACTCGGCCAGGCGCCTTTCAAGATCAGCCGTGTTGGCCTTCGCTTCTTTGCCCATCACCAGAGCTTTCTCACCAGTGGTAATGGCTTCCTGCGTTTTACCTTGCGAGGCCAGTACACGCGCTTTCGTGTACAGATTTTGGAATGTTTCTTTTACCTTGAGTGACTGTTCCAGCCATCCCGTTGCTTCCGGCATGCTGGCCTGGTCTTCGCTCAAAAACACATAGTTGGCTGCCTGCAAGGGAGTTCGCCAATCGTCCGGTTTGGCAGCCGCCACGGCTGCACGAGCTTTCTGGATCGTCAGCGCCTTTACATCAGGCACTTCTACTTTGAAGGGTACGCGAACCTTTTCCCAACGGATATTCACCTGGGCAGAATTGTCTGCGACGGGATCGAAGCTGTAAGCCAACCATTCCTGATTCTCGGTCACCCATTCCGGCTTCACCTTGATTCGTAGCGTGTCTTTAGTTGGGTCGTAGCTGAAACTGCCCCACTGATTCGCTTGGCTGTTGAAGATGACGGTCCATTCGTCTTTGTTGGGAACCGTATGCAGACTGTAGCTGCCTGCCGGAAGTTTCTGACCGTTGATCAAAACGTCATCGCTAACGACAAACTGCGTCGCTTCATTCGCTCCGGTGCGCCATGCGTGTCCCCATGGAACAATCACCGCATCTTTCGGCCGCACATTTTGGTCATCAAGCGTGGCCTCGCCTTTGACGTTCGCTTGAGATGGAAGAGGGTCGCCCCAGATCTTGCGACCTTTCACGCCAGGACGGCTGTAGGTGATCGTCACATCAGTGACTCCAATTGTTTGCATGACGCTGGCTTT
>JALZOO010000376.1 GCA_030913905.1 Acidobacteriota bacterium | reverse complement strand
TGTTGGCCGCGTCGGAAGATGCGCCGATTGCCGAGCCCGCGCCGATGATGGTGTGTGCCTCATCGATAAAAAGAATCAAGTTGTCGTGCTCTTTAACTTCGTCGATGATGCCTTTAATTCTCTCCTCAAACATGCCGCGCAACATGGTCCCAGCCACAATTCCACCCATCTGCAATTGGACGACGTGCGAACCGCGCAAGCGTGCCGGAACTTTTTCGGGTTCCAACTCGATCATACGAGCCAGGCCCTCGACTACAGCAGTCTTACCAACACCTGGTTCGCCCACAAGCATCGGCGAATTCGCGCGTTCGCGGTGACAAAGAATCTCGACCATCTGCTGGATCTCTTGTTCCCGGCCAATGGTGGGCGGAATCTTGTCGGCGCGCGCCAGGCGGTTAAGTGAAACTCCGAAATGCTTAAGGTATGGCGGCAGGTCAAACTTCTTCCGATACTGCTCCTCTTCACGTTCACGCTTTTGCACCTGCGCCTGTACGTTTTCAGCCACCGCATCAGCGTTGGCGCCCATTCCTCTTAACACCTCAACGAACAGGCCGTCATTGTTTGTCAGCGCAGAAAAAATATCGGTCGCTTCGATTGTCTTGCGGCCTTGCGTGCGTGCGCGTTCCATCGCGCGTTTGAAGAGATCAGTCGTATCGGGCGAGATCCGGAAACCTTTTCCCACGTGCTGCTGGCGCGTTGTTGCCAAACGTTTATCGATTGCAATTTTCACCACAATAGGATCAAGCGACAGCTCACGCATCGTCGAGTTGAACATGTCCGGCTCTTCCTGCATGAGTGCCTGAAGAATATGTTCCACTGCAACGAAATTCTGATCGCGCTGGCGCGACTCGCTGAGCGCATGCTCGAGTATGCGTTGCCCGCTGTCACCAAACTTATCTTTGTAGGATCCCAAATCAACCATTTATGTAAAACCTGTTAGTTCCTGATGTCGTGCATCGTGCCGCGACAACCATTTCATGTTTTCAAGGGCGGTTTTCCCAGTCTAACCTGCGCCACCGGTTAGATGTCCTGAGGATATTCGCCGTTGCGTTTCAATGCAATAAGTTTCTCCTGGCGCGTGTTCCTGCAAATTTTCGGCCAACTCCAGCCGTTCTAACACGGGCATGGGGAGAAATTGTGCACTTCCTGTTCTGCCACCTTATTTAATAGTCATAATCCTCGCCGCCCGGCATCGGCGGAGCGGCCTTTTTGGGTTCCGGAGCGTCGGTAATGGCAGCATCTGTTGTTAGTAACAGTCCGGCAATCGAGGCCGCATTTTGCAGAGCCGTACGCACCACCTTGGTCGGATCCATTATTCCCGCCGCCACCAGGTCCTCGTATTCACCGGTGGCAGCATTAAATCCCCTGTTGCCTTTCATGTCTTCCACTTTTCCGACCACTACTGCACCGTCCTGTCCTGCGTTCTCTGCGATCCTTCGCAGCGGTTCTTCCAATGCACGTCTGACAAGACGTATTCCGGTGGAGACATCCTCGTCGTCGCTGGTTAGCGCGTCGAGCACTTTCGCAGTGCGCAGCAACGCAACTCCGCCTCCGACAACGATACCTTCCTGCGCTGCGGCTTTCGTGGCGTTGAGCGCGTCCTCAACCCGCATCTTGATTTCCTTCATCGCAGTCTCGGTCGCCGCTCCAACTTTCACTACGGCGACGCCGCCGGAAAGTTTTGCCAGTCGCTCCTGCAACTTTTCTTTATCGTAATCGGAAGTGGTTTCTTCCAGTTGACTCCTTATCAGCGCTACCCTGGCTTGAATCGCTTTCGGGTCGCCGCCACCTTCCACAATCGTCGTGTGTTCCTTGTCTACTATGATTCGCTTGGCCGAGCCGAGATCCGACAACTGCACATTTTCGAGTTTGATTCCCAGATCTTCGGATATCACCTTTGAGCCCGTCAGGATTGCCAGGTCTTCAAGAATCGCCTTGCGCCGGTCGCCAAATGCGGGCGCTTTGACCGCGCAAACTTTGATCGTGCCGCGCAATTTGTTAACTACCAGCGTCGCCAGCGCGTCGCCTTCGATATCCTCAGCTACGATCAGCAGCGGACGGCCACTGCCGGCAGTCTGTTCGAGGATGGGCAGCAGTTCGCGCATCGCGGAGATTTTCTTCTCATGCAGAAGTATCCAAGAGTCCTCGAGAATTGCCTCCATCCGTTCAGGGTTGGTAATGAAGTAAGGCGAAAGGTAGCCACGGTCAAACTGCATTCCTTCGACAATTTCGAGCTCCGTCAGCATCGTCTTTGACTCTTCGACCGTTACCACACCGTCCTGGCCCACCTTTTCCATTGCCTCGGAAATCAGGCGGCCGATTTCGCGATCGTTGTTGGCGGAAACACTGGCTACGTTCATCAGGTCTTCTTTGCTTTTCACTTTCTTCGAGATACGTTCCAGCTCGGCCACCACTGCTTCCGTTGCTTGTTGAATTCCGCGCTGTAGCGACATCGGGTTCGCCCCGGCCGAAACGTTCTTCACGCCGCCTCGAAAAATCGCCTGCGCCAAAACTGTTGCCGTGGTGGTGCCGTCACCGGCGGTGTCGTTAGTTTTGACTGCAACTTCGCGCACCATTTGTGCGCCCATGTTTTCGTACTTGTCAGTAAGCTCGATCTCTTTCGCAACGGTTACTCCGTCTTTAGTGATGACGGGCGAGCCAAACTTTTTACCAAGTACGACGTTTCGCCCTTTCGGTCCCAGCGTCACGCGCACAGCGTTCGCGAGCGTATTCACACCTTGCAGCATCGACCTGCGTGCGTCCTCTCGAAACTTCACCTGTTTTGCAGCCACTCTCGTTCTCCTTCTCCGGAAATAGGAACCCTAAAACTATTCAACCGCGGTACTTGCTTGCCTGGAATACCGCCCGACTTTAACCTTCGCCGGACGCAGCAAGCGGTCGCCGATCCTGTAACCACGCGAATACTCCGCCAGAACTTTTCCTTCATCCGCTGGCCCTACGTCGGCGGTTTCCACGGCCTCGTGCAATTCGGGATCAAAAGGCTGACCAACAGATTCAATTGGTTCGACGCCTGCGGTCGCAAGTGCCTGCCCGAAACTCTGCGCCGTTCTGCGCACGCCTTCGGCGACATCGTGTGTCGAAGCGCCTGACGCAGCGGCCTCGTTGGCGCGTTCAAGATTGTCGAGCACAGGCAACATGGCCGCGATGAAATCCGCCTTCTCCCGATGAGCTCGCTCGTCCGCAGCTTTGTTCAGACGTTGGCGCGTTTCATCCGTCTCACTTTGTAGCTGCTTGCGCAGTTGCTCAAAACGGGCCTGCACCTCCTGAATCTTCTGCTCCGCCGCTTTGGTACGCGCTTCCAACTCTTCGACGTAGCTCGGCTTTAGGTTTGGAGACTCAAACGAGACGTTCGGATCCGTTTCCGGGTCCTCATCCAACTGGATGCGGCGCCGGTCTGTGACACGTATTTCAGGGTCCAAATCTCGCGCTTCCCGGGCTTGTCTCTCGCTTCTGCCAAATATGTCTCTTGCCATGATTACCCTTCTATGAACCAGTATTACAACTAGCTCAACAACCTTACGACACCTTGATCTCCACTCGTTGTGGTTTCCGCTCAGCACGCTTCGGAAGATGTACACGCAAAACCCCGTCTTTGTAATCGGCCTTGATGTCGCTTTGGTTAACGACGCCAGGCACGCTGAAGCTCCTCAGAAATTTTCCTTTTGGACACTCACTACGATGTTGAGTTGTCCCAGGCCCGGGTCGCGTTCCCTTAATCGTCAGCCGGTTGTCGTCCACGCTGATATCAAGGGTTGCGCGATCAACGCCCGGCAAATCCAGCGCTACTATGTACTCGTTTTCATCTTCACCGACATCGGCCGCCGGATACCAATCCGCCTGTTCAAGTTCGTCACGCACGTCCGCTTCATTGGCCCGACGTTGCGACGCATCCTCGAACAGCCGGTTCATTCGATCCTGCAGAGACACTAAGTCGTGCAAGGGATTCCATTGTCCCATCGTTGTTCCTCGTTTGGTTACGCCACCGCCGCTGCCGCTTCTATTTTGAAACTCATCTTGTCGCCGTCGGCGGTCACCTTCACGGTCTGCCCCGGCAGAATGTCTCCGGCCAGCAGTTTCACTGCCAGCGGGTTCTGAATCAACGTTTGGATCGCACGCTTCAGAGGACGCGCCCCATAATTCGGGTCGTAGCCTTCGCGTGCCAACAGTTGCCGGGCTGAATCATCCAGCACCAGTTGAATGTTTCTCTCGGAGAGCATTTGTCGCAGCCGCTCTAACTGTACATCAATAATCTTGCTAATTTGTTCGCGCGAGAGTTGATGGAAGATAACGATATCGTCAACCCGATTTAGAAACTCCGGTTTGAAGCTTGCCCGCAGCTCTTGCAAGACCGCCTCACGCACCTGCTCCTCGTCGCCTTCCGCATCCTGGATCTCACGCGACCCGAGGTTTGACGTCATGATCAGAACGGTATTCTTGAAATCAACGGTCCGGCCCTTCGCATCGGTCAGCCGGCCGTCATCGAGAATTTGCAGCAACACGTTAAAAACGTCCGGGTGGGCCTTCTCAATCTCGTCAAACAACACGACTGAGTACGGCCGCCGCCGCACGGCTTCGGTCAACTGTCCGCCCTCTTCATAACCGATATAACCAGGAGGCGCGCCAATCATGCGGGCTACGGCGTGCTTTTCCATGTATTCGGACATGTCGAGACGGATCATCGCGCGTTCGTCATCAAACATAAACTCAGCGAGCGCTCTCGCTGTCTCAGTTTTGCCAACGCCCGTTGGCCCAAGAAAAATAAAAGATCCGGTTGGACGATTTGGATCCTGGAGTCCAGCGCGCGCGCGACGAACTGCATTGGCAACGGCCGCAAGCGCTTCTTCCTGACCGACCACCCGTTTGCCGAGACGTTCTTCCATCGTCACAAGCTTCTGCATTTCCCCTTCCAGCATTTTCGAGACGGGGATGCCGGTCCACTTCGCCACCACCTGGGCCACGTCTTCTTCATCAACCTCTTCTTTGAGCGTGACACCGTCCTTTTGAAGACTCGCCAGCTTCTCCTGCTCCTGAACGAACTTGCGCTCCAGCTCAGGAATCTGGCCGTACTGAATTTCAGACGCGCGTGCCAGGTCGCCAGCGTTGCGTACCTGGTCGAGCTGTTGCTTTAGTTGTTCCAATTCCGCTTTGGCAGTCCGCATTCGCTCGATTGCTTCCTTCTCCGACTGCCATTTTGCCTTCATGCCGGAAGAGGTTTCGCGGAGGTCAGCGATTCGCTGTTCGATCTCCTGCAGGCGCAACTTCGACTTGGCGTCTTCTTCACGCTGCAACGCCTGACGCTCAATCTCCAGTTGCAGAATTTCACGTTCAAGCTGATCGATCTCCTGCGGCAGCGAGTCGATTTCGATTCTCAACCGAGACGCGGCTTCATCAATCAAGTCAATCGCCTTGTCAGGCAAGAACCGATCGGTGATGTAACGATTGGAAAGCGTTGCCGCAGCGACTATGGCTGAGTCTTTGATACGAACGCCGTGATGGACTTCGTAGCGTTCTTTGAGCCCACGCAGGATCGCAATCGTATCTTCAACCGTTGGCTCGCCGACGTAGATCTGTTGGAACCGCCGTTCGAGGGCTGCGTCTTTCTCGATGTATTTCTTGTATTCGTTGAGTGTGGTAGCGCCGACGCAACGAAGTTCACCTCGCGCCAGCGCAGGCTTCAACATGTTCGACGCATCGATCGCGCCTTCAGCGGCGCCGGCGCCGACGAGCGTATGAAGTTCGTCGATAAAGAGGATGATCTGCCCCTGAGCGTTTTCAATCTCCTTCAAGACCGCCTTCAAACGATCTTCAAATTCACCCCGGTACTTCGCGCCCGCCAGCATGGCTCCTAGATCGAGCCCGACCAGTCGCTTGTTACGAAGTGTCTCGGGAACGTCGCCCGAAACAATTCGCTGCGCAAGACCTTCTACGATCGCCGTTTTACCAACACCTGGTTCGCCGATCAGCACGGGGTTGTTCTTAGTGCGTCGCGAGAGAACCTGAATCGTGCGACGTATTTCATCGTCGCGGCCTATGACTGGATCGAGTTTCCCCTTCCGGGCCAGCTCAGTTAGATCTCGAGCGTACTTTGAAAGCGCCTGATAGTTCTGTTCCGCATTCTGGTCCGTAATCCGAGAGCCGCCTCGCATCTGCTCGATTACCTTCAGCAGATCGTCACGCTTCACTCCGTGCTGTCGTAAGAGCTTTCCTGCATCGCCCTCTTTTTCATCGACAATAGCCAGCAGCAGATGCTCGGTGGAGTTGTACTCGTCCTGCATCTTGTCAGCATGCTTCTGAGCTGCCGTAAAGATTTGGCTGATACGATTACCCAAATACTGCTGACCGCCCTCAACCCTTGGAAAACGCGCAATGGCTGCCTGTACGTCATTAAGAACGACCGGAATGTTCACAGCTAAACGCCCCAGAATTGGACGAACCGTCCCTTCGGGTTGTTCGAGCATGACGGCAAGTAAATGCTCAGGCTCGACCTGCTGATTCTGATTTTGCTCGGCGAGCTCAATAGCGGACTGAATCGCTTCCTGAGCTCGAAGTGTAAACTTGTCTAAACGCATCTGGTTCTTGTCTCTTAAAGTCCGCAAGCGGGGCATCAGTGCTTGCACAACTGACGCCCCGCCTTTTCATGTTTACGAAAGCCGTCGAGTTAGCGTGCGCCGGCAGCTTGACTGGCTTTTTCCGTGTTTACGTTTTGTGCTTTCGCTTCGATAGTCTTGGTTGAACCCGCACTCTCGCCGCTTACCTCAATCCGACGCGCTTTGGTCTCTTCGCGCTTCGGCAGCGTCACACGCAACACGCCATTTCGATACTCGGCGCTGGCGCCATCTGCTGTGACCGTTTGCGGCAGTGTGAAGGAACGCGTGAACGAACCGTACGACCGTTCCACTCGGTGGTAGTTGTCAGAATCGTCCTTCTTTTCGAATTGCCGCTCACCGCGCAGGGTGATGACATTGTTTTCTACCGAGAGCTCGAAATCGTTGCGGTTCATACCGGGAAGTTCAGCTTCGAGCACGATGTGATCTTTATTTTCGTAGATGTCGACGCTGGGATTCCAACCGCCGGCGCCGATACCTTCCTCGCCAAAACCTCGGGTGAGGTTTGTTGAAAAAAGCCTATTGACCTCTTCTTGTAGGGTTCGCAAATCACGAAAAGGGTCATAGCGAATGATGCTCATGATTTTCTTCCTCCTTAAATTTCTTACGCCTCCAGCGCTCGTCGCCTTGGGGGCGAGAAGCGTTGTGAGCGTAGCAAAATAATAATATGTGAGTGCTCACCTGTCAAGTTTGTCGCAGGCGTAAAAACGCCAACAAAATTAGGCATTTTAGCGGACTTATCCAATCGGGTCGACGCCGGAGAAAAGTGGGGGTGTTTACTTTAGGCCGAAGAATCGCTTGATGGAGGAAAGTATTCCAGCGGATTCGTCTACGTCGGATGCTGAGGACGCTTCACTGTCTGCGAGCGCCTGACGGCGTTCAGCGATGATATGGCTGAGAGATTCGACAAGGTCGGGGTTGGAGTCAAAAACCTTTTTCATTGCCTCGTGTCCAATTTCCAGAACTTCAGTCTCCTCGTTGGCGACAATGTTGGCGGTGCGGGGCTCGCCGGTGAAGAGCGCCATCTCTCCGAAGAAGGCGCCTTCGCTGAGTGTGGCCACGGTTCGGTGACGTCCGTTCTCGTTGATCTGGACACTCACCCGCCCGTTGTGAACTACAAACATCGACGACCCAGGCTCACCTGCGCGGATCACAGTTTCTCCCGGCGCGAACACGTGACTTGCGGACGCACCACCGAGCATGGCGATCTCTTCCGCCGATAACGGGGCAAATATGTCGACCGCCGCCAGCCGTTCGATAATCGCGCCTTCGACTCCTTCCTTCACGCCGAAGTGTGGCCTGCGCTCCACCAACAACGTTCGTGTGGGATAAGCGAAATTCAAACCTTCACGACGAAACGCGTACCAGATTCGCTGCCGCACGAGAGCGTCTGTGTCGTTGTATTTGGCGTAGTCGTCCAACCAGTATTTCAGTTCGTAGTCAATGCCGTTGTCGCCGAGATTTCTAATTCTGACGATCGGCGTAATTCTCTGCGAGACGTTGTCCGCCTCGCGCACCGCTTCGCGAACCACATGAATCGTCTTCGCGGGTGAATCGGAGTAGAGCGTGTTGAAGAAAACCAACCTGGCGTTCAGGTTATCGCGTGGACTAACTTCGAGCGCCTCTTTCGCGGCCGTGCTGTTGTTGATGATGACGATGTGATTAGTAAAAGTCCTGATCTTGATTGCCCGCCAGCTAATTTCCTCGACGACGCCGGTCAGCATTTGTGAACTCAGGGTAATCACGTCGCCGACCTGGAACGGGCGGTCTGCCTGGAGCGAGATGCCGGAAAAGAAATTGCCGAGCGTGTCCTGCAGAGCGAGGCCGAGAATCACGCCGAAGATGGCGGACGTCGTGAACAAGGCGCCGAGATTAATGTTTGGAAAAATTACTGCAAAGATAAGGAAAAACAGTCCGGTGAAGGCGATGATGGAAAACGCATTCCGGACAAGCGTCGCTCCATAACCACGCCGAATCCGAAATATGACTGCAAAGATAAGGAAGCTGAAGGCCCGTACGACCAGGTAAGCGAGCAGACCCAGAAACACCAGCCGCAGGACATTGACTATCGTGTCAGCTTGTTGGGACAGCCCACCCATTTGCGCCCGTAGCAACTCCCGGAGTACGTGATCAAACGCACTGAGAAGATAGATGGCGAGCAATACGACCACCGTAGCTACGAAGAAGAGCGCAAACTTCTTTTTGGTAAATATTTGGTTCACGTTCGTGGAGATTGCGGCATCAGCGAGAACGTAGGGTTATTTGGAACCTGGTGGCTATTCTTTTATCACTGATTGGCTCTCGTGGCGAGAGAAGGTGCGCCGGCGCGAGTCGGCGCCGAACTAGTTCAAAAGCGCAGCGCGTTTGGGAAAATGCTGCTAAGGATAAACAGGGCCGACAGCAATGAAACGACTATCGCCGTCGCCCACGCTCCAAGGTTGTAGAGTGGCCCATTCACGTGAGACCCCATCAAATCCCGGTCGTTGACCAGCCGAAGTACGGCGAACAAAATTATGGGAAGCAGCAGACCGTTGATAACCTGGGTAACCAACAAGACCCGAATCAAAGGCAGGTTTGGAATGACAGCGATTGCGGCCCCGGTGGACACGAGAAACGTGAAAACGCCAAGGAAAATCGGGGCCTCACGGAAACTGCGCGACACGCCCTTTTCAAATCCTAGGGCTTCGCTAATCGAATAGGCAGTAGCCAGGGGCAACACTCCCGCGGCCAGCATTGAAGCGCCAAACAGGCCAACTGCAAACAGCTTCTCCGCATAGGGCCCGGCCAAAGGGTTCAAAGCCCGCGCCGCGTCCGCTGCAGTTTCGATTTGCACTCCGTGCTTATGAAGAGTCGCTGCCGTGGACACCACGATGAAGAACACCACCAGCATCGCCAGCATCGTTCCGATCCACACGTCCATTTTTGTTCGGCGATAGTCTTCAGGCGTCACACCCTTTTCTACTACAGACGACTGAACGTAAACCTGCATGTAGGGCGAAATAGTGGTGCCGACAACTGCGACCAGGGTAAACAGGTAAGCATATTCAAAACTGAAACTTGGCTTCACCAGTCCCGACGCGACTTCAGTCCAGTCAGGCTTCGCCAGGAATGCCGAGACTATATAGCCAAGAAATACAAGCGACATCAGGAGGAATGCTCGTTCAACCCGCTGATACGAACCCTTCACCACCAGCCACCAGATAGTAAATGCCGACAACGGAACTGAAATAAATCGCGGCACGCCGAAGAGTTCCGTGGCAGCCGCGATACCAACGAATTCAGACACCGTGACACCGCCGTTGGCAATCAGCAGTGCAAGCATTACGAGCGCGGTCCAGCGCACGCCAAAGCGTTCACGAATGAGATCAGCTAAACCCTTTCCCGTTACCGCGCCCATGCGAGCACACATTTCCTGGACCAGGCCGAGACTGATTGTGATTGGAATGAGGATCCAAAGAAGCCGGTAACCATGTTCAGCGCCGACCGAAGCGAAGGTTGCGATACCGCCCGCATCATTGCCGGCGCTGGCGGCTACCATGCCTGGGCCAAGGATGGCCAGATAGCCAAGAAACCTCCGTCGCCGTGTTAGCGACTCGCGCACACGCCGGCCGCTGCGCCGCAATAGGCGTCGTCCGGTGTGTCTTACCGTTGCGCGTGATTCCGCCACTTGGAGGTTCTCCGTCAGTCATAAATCTTTTGGGCTGTCGAGCTGCAAAACTCAGCCGATGAATTTTGGGAGACGCTGTCTCCAATCTTTCGGCAACAGAATTTCCATCGCGTCGTCTACGGTTACAATTCCGAGAATATCTCCCGCTTCATCCAGGACCGGTAGGGCGAGAAGATTGTATTCGGCAATTCTTTGCGCCACTTCATTTGCCCGTTCATCCGGATGTGCTGTTTGAAACTCAGTGCGCATGACCTCGGCAAGTGGCGAGGCCGGGTCAGCAAGTATCAAATTTCGCAAGGCGATTACGCCTAGTAGTTTCCAAGAACCTTCACCTTCAACCACGTACAGGTAATAAATCATGTTCGGGGTCTGGGCCATCTCGCGCAGACGAGCGAGCGCTTCGCCTACAGTCAGTTCGCGCGGTAGCGTGACAAACTCCGTCGTCATCAAACCGCCGGCGGTGTCGTCTTCATACGGCAGCAACTCCGCGACGTCCGCCTGTTCTTCGTCCTCCATTAGGCCGAGAAGTTCTTCGGCCTTTTCTTCCGGCAAATCGCCCAGCACGTCAGCGGCCTCATCCGGCGACATCCATTCGAGAATGTCGGCCGCCCGCTCCTCATCCATGTCGCCGATAATTCGCGCCTGACGCTCGGACGGCATTTCCTCCAGCGTTTCCGCTGCGGTTTCGTCGTCGAGCGACTCAACCACTTCGGAGCCGTGATGATAGGAAAGCGCTTCCGCCAGGCGGGCGATCTCAACGGGATGGAGTCGTGCAAGTTTGCCGCTGGAAGACTTAAGCTGCACCGTAGCCGCGTCAGTGGCGAGGTAACCCACGTCTGACCAGTCGAGCACTTCAACCGGCTTTCGCGTTCCGATGAGACCGGCCGGCGCCAGTCGACGCCACAGTCCCTGGAGGCTCACGTCAGCTCCCGTCACGCGCCAGTCTCCGGCCGCCTCGATCAGTTGCACGTCATTCACGCGGACCACGCGTTTACCATCGACGTCGATCAACTGCTTATCGAGCACGTCGCGCGCCAGCAAAGCTTCACCTTCACGCCGGACAAATGGCCGCAGATCGAGGATGTCGGAATTCAGTCGGACACCGTGCTCGTTAAGTTCCGTAATACGCCAGCGCGAAACAAAAAAATCCCGCCGTCGATAGCGCGCAACTACCCCCGTAACGGGCGGGTGATCGTGCTCGCCCAGATGCACAATGACGTCCTTAACGGTTGCCACACGCTCGCCTTCAAGATCGCGGATGGGGCGACCCAACACTTGCGACAGATAAAGCATTATTGTTCACCTGCGGGATCTATTTTCGAGCCCGCATAATAGCATGCGCACTTGGCATCGACAGCAGGTGAGACTGATTAAAACAGTCGGTTAGTTTGGGAGTTGAGAACGAGTCAGCTCGAACTGGCGGAGCGCAAATTCCATTGTGCGGTCACGGTGAGAATATAAGTCGCTGCGTTGTATCAGCACGGTCTCATCTGGCTTTATTCCACGCTGCTCGAGACGTTCGCCCTGGGCAGTTTGATAATCAAGTTCGCTGACATCGAGCAAGCCGCCATCTGGTAGCGCATGGCGCGTTCGAATTGCCAGAACACAGCCGCAGGTTTCGGCGCCGACGATCTTGGCCCGCCGTGATGATCTCAAAGCGGCGACTAAAATCTCCGCTGCGCTGGACGTTCGTTGGCTTGCGAGGACGAGTAGTGGAAGTTTGGTTGGCTCGATGCGCCAGGGCGTAAGCAGCGACTGTGCCCGAGTAGAAATCTCGAACGATGCTCCGGCACGGTCGGTGAACTGGCCCAGATCGTAACCGCTGCCCAGCAATGCCGAAGCAACATCCGCCATGGCTTCTGCTTCGCCGCCGCCGTTTCCTCGCAGGTCGAGGATGATACCGCGCACGCCCGCCAGCTTTTCCCTCAACACGCCGGCAAAGCTCGCAGCAATCGGTTTGGTAAAGGCGTCGATTTCGATAACGGCGATTTTTCCTTTTTCTTTCCGGTATCGCAAACCAAGCTCGCGTTGTTGCCAGTAACGCTCAAACCTCGCGGTCCGTGACTTACCGTCCCTCCCTTTCCAACGAACCTCGACGGACGTTGCCGCTGGGCCATCCATCAGCGAAGCGAAAGCCCTAAAGCGCGACGACGCACTGACAGGGATAGAGTTACCCAGTCGTTTGCCTATCGCAGATAGCGCAGGTTCCCCGTCGATCGCTTCAATCTCGTCGCCGACGCGCACGCCCGCGCGCTGCGGGGCCGATCCATTTTCCACATGAACGACCGTCGGAAGCCCGTCGATTTCTCTCACCGCCATGCCGGTCGTCACTGAACGCGGACGCCACCAGTCAAATTTTTCTTCGGGTGCGAAGACTCGTGTATGCGGATCGTGAAGAGTTCCAATCATGCGACGCAGCACCGCATATAACTCCTGGCCCGAATTTGTTTCTGCGGCAAGCGCGCGGAAAGTTGTTTTCTGCAGCTCCCAATCCAGACCGCGAAAAGTGCGGTCGTAGTAGCGCTGATTGATCGTGGACCAGGCGTCGTCAAACACTGCCAGCCTGCCTTCGCGAGTATCAGTTGAGACGGTAGTGGAGTCGGCGTGGACAACGGAGACAAAAGGGGTACTGGCGAGCGGCCGAACAGGGAAACTAATCACTACAAGCAGGGTTAGAACGCCGAGCCAGTTAGCTGTCGCTGTTGAGTCTTTTCGGCTGTTGACCATCTACCCCTTTCTCCGGGTTAGGGTTGCGGTTTACGAAAGTTATATCGCAGCAACACGCGTATGGGAATGGCAACACCCTCACGCATTGCCGGAAAGAAGTGAAGCCGCTGAACTGTCTCGATCGTAGCCTGGTCCAAACCAAAGCCCGCCCATCGCGCAACCTCGACGCGTTTCACTTCACCCTCCGCGTCCAGGTCGACCAGGACATCGACTGTTGCTTCCGCCTCGGCTTTTGCTGCGGACTCCGGATAGGCGGGAACCAACCTGCGGTAGGGGCGCGGAAGGCGCAGACCCTCGGCCTCCGCGAGCTTGTCGTCATCCGGTGCCGCTTCAATTACCGGAACCTGCCGCTCAGATGTCAGTTCGCGTTCGCCACGTTCATCCTCGCGCGCGCGGCGCATTGCAGTTATCAAACGTTGGCGCAGATCATTCTTGGACAACTCTGTGAGTAGCAACTCTTCGGCAGCGGGAGCAGTCGAAGCCCTCACATTCGGACGTTCCCAAAAAATAAGCCTGCCGGTTCGCGAGCTCACAAGAAAGATCGAAGCATAGGAATCGAAATAAATCGGACCTGTCGAAGGTGAGCGACGAAGAGTTTGTGCATCTCCTAGTACAAAGAATTCGCTGCCTAGGGCGGCGCCTAGATCGCGCGCCTCGCCGACCGACAAATTTATCGAGCCGGCGTATCCGGCGCCGGCAGCCGCTGCCCTCACCTGATCGCGATCCAAAACAGTTACGCCACCCTCTTGTGCCAAACCGGCGGCGAGTTTATCGGAGGTAATCCGACCGATTGTGGACTTGTTAAAGTCGAGAACGGCGAAAGATGCCGGGCGCTCGATGACTTGTGCGCTGGCGCTCAATTGAAAACCAAAGAGAACGAGTACTGCTATGCAGTTTCTAAGCAGAGTGGTCAATGATTGAGACGGCAAAGAGGGCATTTCTTGTTGTTGAGAGTTCAAGTTCTATTGGCGTCGCTTCCACAACTGCTGAGACGGAACTCGTAGAGCTCGATTGAATTTGCTGGAGGCGTTTTCCCAGGCAATGACGGCAGTTAGTTCTACTATTTCGTCGGCGCTGTAAAAGGTTTGCAGCCTGGCAAAGAGTTCGTCGTCAACATCGCGGCCGGTTAGGGTGATGCTGTCGGCAAACTCAAGCGCCACACGTTCCGCCTCGTCATACAACTCGCTGTCTGCGTAGTCGCCCAGCGCCTCAATCTTCTCGTCTGAGACTCCAAGCTGGCTGCCCACGGCAGCGTTAATATCCTGTCAAAACTCACAACCGTTGAGGAAAGCGACGCGGCGGTTTATCAGCGCCCGCAGTCTGGCGTCGACCAATCCGGAGGCATCGATGCCGGCCCACATCCCTCGGGCGCCGCGAAAGATAGACGGGCGACGAGCATAGATTAGATGGTTGAGTAAAGGAGCGCCCCAGGATTTAGTCTGGGCCGCGAGCACGTCTTTAACGTAGCGCTCCGCCGCTTCGACATCTGCGTCGGGTACTCTTGCCATCGCAAACTAATCTCCGGGTGAGCCGACGTTTACTGCTGAACGGCCACGCGGCGAGTGGTCGTGGTAGAGCTTGTAAACGTCAGTCTTGATTTCTGAGGGGAAACAGACTCGGTGGAGCTCATAGCGGCGTAGCAGGCCGCGAACCACGTCGCTGACTTCGCTTATCTCGCGTATCCGCGGGCGGGCATAGCCGTCCTCCACGTAGATCAAACTCTTAGGTTCAGCGCCTTCAGCCGTGTAATAGGTGTAGTAGGGCACGTCACTGGCACGATCTTCGATGAAGTAGTAGTCAGGATCGTAACCCGCGCGCGCAACACACTCTCGAGCTGCCGTCAAAAACTCCGGTCGCTCGTCTGCAGGCATGTCCAGGTCGATTGCCTTGAACAAACGGCGACCCGTGAAACGCCGGCTCAGGTCATTCAGAATGGGATCCTCGGCGCGCTGCCACTGCTTTACGTGAAACAGGACATCCGAGTCGTCCACCTCGAGATGCTCTGTGATTGTTAGTGACTTTCTGCGCAGAACTTTTTCAAACGCGGTATCAGGCGCATACCAGACGGTCTGGCCAGTTTCGAGCAGCTTCAGGGCTCGCCGCAGAATGGAGCGCAATACGGCTTCGGCCGAGCGCAAGGTGCGGTGGAAATAGACCTGTCGGAACATGTAGTACCGCGCTTGAAGATATTCTTCCACCGCATACAGGCCGCGGGCGGCTACGTAGATCCGATCGTTGTCTTCGTCGATCGCCAGCGCATTAATGATCCACTCCAGATCGTAGATGCCATACTTCGCTCCGGTCATCAGTGAATCGCGCAGGAGGTAATCCATCCGATCCACGTCAAGCTGAGAAGAAACCAGTTGGGCCAACGCAGCCGGTTGAAACCGACCCTCGATTATTGCCGCTACCTTCGCCGGCAATTCCGGAGAGAAAGCTTGAAGTCGCTGACCGATTTCGGTGGCGTCGCTGAGTACGACATCGACGGTCCATTGCTCATGATGGAACCCGAGCACTTTCTCCATCACGTGGGAAAATGAGCCGTGGCCCACGTCATGCAGCAACGCAGCAGCTCGTGCAGCAGCCCGATCCTGTTTGTTGAATTCATGTCTCTCACTGAGCCGATCCAGAACGCGACTCATCAGATGAAAGGCGCCAAGCGAGTGTGTGAAACGAGAGTGTTCGGCGCCCTGGTAAGTGTAGAGTCCCAGGCCCAACTGTTTGATGCGACGCAGTCGTTGAAACTCCGGCGTATCGATCAAGCTCATCATCAATTCGCCTTCGTCAGTGTCGGTGCGAAGTCGAATGATGTTGTGGACCGGATCGCGATAAATTCGTTCGGACATAACGGGGTTTCTTAATACCTGCAAAATCCAGGGAAGGCAACACCGGACGGATACTTCATGACCCTCCTTTCTACCGAAGTCGCTTCCCTTAAGACCAATTAAAGAGTGCCGGGGACGTCTGGCTGGAGCAGGAACTCGTCCCAGCGAGGACTCAGTGAGTCCCAACCATCCTTGTGCCCGGACTGATGATTTTTTGGTTTGGGAGGAATTAAAAGGCGGGTCGCTTCTGATT